>JAJFMM010000023.1 GCA_021772165.1 Chlamydiota bacterium
GTATTGCTCAGGAGAGCATCTTTACCTATAGCCGTATTGCTTGATCCCGTCGTGTTGTTCGCAAGAGAGGTCTCTCCTACTGCTGTGTTATTGGTTCCTCCTGTACTAAGCCTGAGCGAACCGCGTCCCACCGCTGTGTTGGAGAGTCCGTTTATGTTAGTCATAAGCGCTTCGTGGCCTACTGCAGTGTTGTTGGTCCCTGCCGCACTGCTATAGAGCGCACGGTATCCAACGGCTGTGAGGCCGGTGATTCCAGCACTGGTATAGAGCGCTTGATAACCCACGGCTACGTTTTGCGTTCCGACCGTGTTTGTGTAGAGCGCCTGATAGCCGACGGCAGCATTGCTAACGCCTCCGGTGTTGAGTCTAAGTGCATCGCTTCCCACTGCCGTATTGCCGGATGCTGTTGTGTTTACGCGGAGTGCCTGATACCCGATGGCTGTGTTGTCAATCCCGGTGGTGTTTGCTGTCAGAGAAAGGCTTCCCATTGCCGTGTTGTTCATTCCTGTAGTGTTGGCGTTAAGAGCCAGGGTTCCGTTTGCTGTGTTGTCAGTCCCTCCGGTATTGCCTGCTAAAGAAGAGCTTCCTGATGCTGTGTTGTTTATTCCTGTGGTGTTGGCGTTAAGAGCCAGTGCTCCAATAGCTGTGTTGCTTCCGCCATTCTGGTTGAGTCTGAGAGCATCTTTTCCTACCGCCGTGTTGAACAGCCCTGTCGTATTGCTCAGGAGAGCATCTTTACCTATAGCCGTATTGCTTGATCCCGTCGTGTTGTTCGCAAGAGAGGTCTCTCCTACTGCTGTGTTATTGGTTCCTCCTGTACTAAGCCTGAGCGAACCGCGCCCCACCGCTGTATTGGAGAGTCCGTTTATGTTAGTCATGAGCGCTTCATGACCCACCGCGGTGTTGTTGGTTCCTGCCGCATTGCTGAAGAGCGCGTGGTATCCAACGGCTGTGAGGCCGGTGATTCCTGAACTGGTATAGAGCGCCTGATAACCTACGGCTACATTTTGTGTCCCAGTCGTGTTTGAGAAGAGCGCTTGAGCGCCTAGGGCTGTAGTGTTATTGGCTGTGGTTTTGGAGTTGAGTGCTTCGAAACCTAACGAAGTGTTAGATCCGGTGACGACTTGTACCGTATTAGAAATAGTATCGTAATTGCATGAATTCTGTAGTCCCATATTATTACCTTGTTTTGTTGGGTTTGTTTTTATATACTTTTTGCTGTTAATTTATATCTATATTGATTTTGTTTTTTTTGAAAATAAATCGAATGTTGAAATCTTTGCGAAGAGCGTGGCAGAGAACGTTTGCTCTTGCTAGAGTGAGTAAGATGCTAGACAAGATCAAGCGCTACTTCCTCCAGGAGATCTGGGATTTTTCTCTACGGGAAAAACCCTTTTGGACTCGCGTTTCTATCAAGATCCAGCGCGTTTTTATTCTCTCTTTGCGCGGATTTTCTCAAGACAGCTGCTCTCTTCGTGCCTCGTCATTGACTTTCTATACACTTCTCTCCGTGGCGCCTCTTTTAGCATTGGCCTTTGCGATCGCACAAGGCTTCGGCTTTCAGGCGCATCTGAAAGCTGAGCTTCTCCATCGATTTGCCGAGGATAGAGCGTTTCTGAGCGAGATGTTTCAGTTTTCAGATCGCGCCCTTGCTCAGGTGAAAGAGGGGGTTATCGTGGGAGCTGGTGTCCTGGTGCTCTTTTGGAGCGCAGCGTCTCTACTTGCGAGTATGGAGAGCACCTTCAACAAGATCTGGAAGGTGAAAAAAATAAGAACTTGGCGCCGCCTTCTCAGCGACTATTTTGCGGTTATTTTGATCGCGCCGCTTCTCTTTCTTCTATCCAGTAGTCTCTCGCTGTATGTTTCAGGCCAGTTGAGACAGGCAATTCACTCCCTATTGGGCGAGACATTCATCAGCTCGTTCATGCTTTTTTTTGTGGGCGGGGTGCCGTATCTCTTTCTCTGGTTTCTCTACGCACTGCTCTTCTATCTCCTGCCCAATACCCCTGTGCGCTTTAAGTGCGCTCTTGCAGGCGGATTGATTACAGGCGCGCTCTCTCTTTTCTTGCAGAGCACTTTTCTCTACTTCCAAGTCGGTGTCACGCACTATAACGCCGTCTACGGCAGCTTTGCGGCGCTGCCTCTTTTTCTCATCTGGGTACAAGTGAACTGGCTCTTGCTCCTCCTAGGCGCTGAAATTAGCCATGCCTCTCAAACCCAGGAGCAGATGGAGTATGCGATTTCTGCATCCAAGATGAGCTACAGCCTACAGCTCGCAATAACGCTCTGGATTGCTCGCGTTGCTGTAGAAAGGCTTTTGGAAAACAAGCCACTCTCTGTCGAGCTGCTATTTTGCGAGCATCGGATTCCTTATGCGATCTCAGAACCGGCTCTAAAGCAGTTAACTGATGCTGGAATTTTGGCGGAATTGAAAGAGAAAGAGACCTATCTGCCACAGTGCAACATCCAGACGCTGAGCATCACTCATCTGATCGATGCAGTTTTGAAAAAAGGAGATGATTCTCTCTCTTTTTCGATGCCAAAAGAGTTTCTGGAGATCAAAGAGACGCTCGACGAATTTCACAAACTTCTTGAAAACAGTCCTAAGAATCGCTATATCAAAGACCTCTGAATTGAGATTTTTATGAACCGACTCAAACCTTTGAAATTCACCCCTCTCTACCAGGATTATCTCTGGGGAGGGCGTAGGATTGCCGAACAGTTTAAGCGCAAAGATACGCCTTTCCCTTGCGCCGAGTCGTGGGAGATCTCCGATAGACCGGAGGGGATGAGCCGTGTTGCAGAAGGCCCCTTAGCCGGCACAACACTCAATGAGATTGTTCAGATGTATGGCGAGCGTCTGCTCGGCGCGGGCCGCAAAGATCGCCGCTTTCCTCTTCTCATTAAAATCATCGACGCAGAAAAGCCTCTGAGTGTCCAAGTGCATCCGAGTGAAGAAAGCTCAAGAGTCCATGGCGGAGAGCCGAAGACCGAAATGTGGTATCTGCTCGAGAAAGGTCCCGTCTATGCCTGCTTCAAAAGACCGTTAAAGCAAGATGAATTGACGACAGCAATTAAAAACACCTCGGTCGAAGATCTATTGCAGAAAATCGATGTGAATGCCGGAGAAGCTGTATTTATCCCAGGAGGTCGCATTCATGCGATAGGGGAGGGGTGCATGATGTTGGAAGTGCAACAGAATTCCAACTCCACCTTTCGTGTCTACGATTGGGGACGAAAAGGTGCCGATGGCCTTGCTCGGCCTCTGCATATCGAAGAAGCGCTGCAGTGTCTCAAGTTTGATGATGTGGGAGACCCCAGAGCAGAGCCTCTGATGCTAGAAGAGAGCGACACTCTTACGCGATGGCAGGTGCTCTCGACGCTCTTTTTCTCCATCGAGAAGATGGAAATACGAGCTCCGCATACACAAGAATGCGACCCTTCAACCTTTCAGATCTTTTTTAATATCGAAAGGGGAGAGTCGACCCTTTTACCTGCCGATTCAGAATCCCTCGAGCTGCCGGTAGGCACGTTCATTAGGATTTACCTGCCTCCAGAGCTAGAGCTAGAGCGCTAAGCTCACTGATCGAACTGCCAAGTGCACTCGCTTCGATCCGACACGCAGCTATTGGCTCTTTCCAAGCAAAGTGCGGCAGCTGTTTTTTCAACGGATCGAGAAGAAGATTTTGAGCATGGATCGCAATTGTCCCCAGGATAATCACCTCCGGATTGAAGGTCATCAGAACCACGCCGATGCCCTGCGCGAGTCTCTCGATGAACTCCTCCCAGACCTGCAGCGCATAAGGATCTTCTTTCTTCACCGCCTCAACTAAGCAGCCTGCATCGACCTTTTCTAGATCGCCATTTGCCAGGCGGAGCACTTCTGTATCGATTTTTTGCTTAGAGATCTCCTCTTTCATCTTGCGAGCAAGAGCTGCACCACCACAAAACACCTCGAAACAGCCTTTCAGACCGCAAGAGCAGGGAGGGCCATTGCTATCGAGCACATAGTGGCCGACTTCTGCCGCCGTATCAGAGGCGCCTTGTGCAAGCCTGCCATTGACGATAGCACCACCGCCCATACCCGTACTCACGGTAAGATAGACAAGATTCTCCGTGCCCTTCGCGCTGCCAAAGCTATATTCAGCGAGCACCGCCGCATTCGCATCATTGTTCATACGAACAGGCTTGCCATACCTTTTCTGAAAATAGTC
>JAJFMM010000221.1 GCA_021772165.1 Chlamydiota bacterium
GATGGCGGCTGATCGGGGCGTCGATGGTCGTATTGGGCGGTTTTCCCACGCAGACGGCCAGGTAGGTCTTTTCCATCTGTCTCGAGGCAAAGGATCTCACCAGTTTCTGATGGGCTAGAGGGGTTTTTGCGGCCAGGAGAACGCCTGAGGTCTCCTTGTCGAGGCGATGCACGATGCCGGGACGGAGCGGGTCATCTGTGGGGGCCAGATCCTGGCAATGGGCGAGGAGCGCATTGACGAAGGTGCCTGTGGGGTGTCCTGGAGCTGGGTGGACGACCATTCCGGCCGGTTTGTTGATGGCTAGGAGATGCTCATCTTCATAGAGAATCTCAAGCGGGATCTTTTCCGGGGTAAGAGCGCTCTCCGGTGGGAGCTGGAAGCAGACTTCGATCTCATCGCCCTGTTCGGGTGCAACTCTTTTTTTGACGGCATGGCCGTTAATGAGCACAAATCCATCTTCAATGAGTCCCTGAAAGTAGGTTCTGGAGAAGAGGGGGTAGTGTGCCGAGAGCAGTTTATCGATCCGTTGGCCGGCTTCGTCCGGGAGAACAAGGAGAGAATCTAGGTTAGGAGCTAAGGTCATGCCCGACAGTTTAGCGGATGGGTCTAATTTATACACAAACAATAGCTCGATTCTCGGGGGTATATTGTATAAAAATTAATTTACCTCCCAGAAAGTATTCTTTATTTAAGTTTGTTTTCAATGTTTGTTTGTGTTATTATTTTATCTAATTTAAAGAGGATTTAACTATGCCAATTAATAAAGTTTCGCCATTTTGGGCTGGAGTAGGTTCTGATTCCGATAGTGATGGAGAGGCGGGCGAGTATTCGATTGCTTCAGATGATTGGTCTGCACACTCTACGCCTACCTTAGAACCAGTAGCTCCTGAAGGACCCTCTTCTCCGTTTCAGTTGGTCGCTCCGTCTGGAACCCCTAAGGTTACTCCGCAAAAAGTAAGAGCCTTGCATGCTCTTTGTATGGGGGCGCCAGCAGAAATAGATAGCCCTCTTAAGACTGACGTGAGCTTAAGTAAAAGAAAGAGAGAAATTATCAAAGAGGGAATGGCTTCCTTGGAAGTTGATGTGACGGATTCTCCTGGGAAAAAAGCGAGAGCTACAAAAGTCCAGGCACTTGCGAGGTCTGTCCTTTGCAGAGCGGCTAACCGCAGCGGTAGTCCTATAGAGTCTTGCACGTCTCCTCTAGAAGTTCATCGTGAAATGAGCACTATGCTGAGATCTCCTTGGGTGTCGCATTTTTTAGGACGTCTACAAAAGATGTATGATGAGTGTGAATTTAAACCGGATGAGGGGCCTTTTCTCGATATACCGCGTACTGTTATCAATGTCTCTCACCTTTTCTCTGTAGAAGAGTCTGCAAATGGTAGAAAGCAGGTCGGGCTGCATTTTTGTCCACCATCAGATCCATTGCATGGAGCGCTTCAGAATCGGGTAGATAATCCGGTAACAGGGGTCTTCTCTGCGAGGTGGAAAGATGCTATCCAGAGTCTAGAACAGGGTGCAGATGTCTATAAACTATCGACTTTCTTTCCAGCTCATATCGAAACGGAAGAGGAGTGTTTTTCTCTCTTAAATCGTCTAGAGACGATTGGAAAGGCTGGCAAGCAGGTTCTGTTTAGAGATCCCGAGACAGGAGTTTTTTGTGAAGGCAGTCTGAGACAACCGAAAATTACTGACTGGATCTACACCATCTACCCTCTTTTCCTCTACAATCAATATGTGGAAGGTGGAAACTGTTTGATCACTGCTGATGCAGTTGTTCCTTTTGAGCAGATACGGGCTGATGCTATGGATCTTCTTGAGGCTACTTATTTTGCGGGTAGGACAGGCGACGCACTAGCGTCTCATTTACGGTTCACTGATTTTAACGGTGAGGAGAGCAGCCCCGTTCGCTATCTCTTCGAGGATCAAATCGTGTTAGAGATGGCGCCAACCTATGCCGGAAATACGGGAGTAGAAAAAGGGGTTCTCATTGCCTTTCCTCTCTCGGCTTTCGAGGGTCTCGAGCATTATAATATGCTAGTTGATGCTCTAAGAGACGCTTTTCCCAGCTAATAACATCAATCGCTGTCGTCTTCGCCGGCAGCGCTTTTTTTCATCTTCTGGAGAGCCTTAAGGGCTTTTGCTTTATCTTTCCCGATCTGGGTATTGACTGTCTGGATGATGATCTGCCAGAGCTTGGTCGCTTGATCTGAATTGAAATGCATCTTCATCCAGACCATCGGTTTCGCATGGAAACCTTTGCCTGGAAGTTTGCCCTTCGTTGGATCTGCTCCAGCTGCGCCGGATGGACCTGCAGGTCCGGATGGATCGGAAGGACCGCCTGGGCCGCTTCCTGGAGGAACTGGGGGAGTGGGACCGTCAACCATAAAACACCGCCTTATATTTGGGAGCGTACCTAAAGGATTGCTTCGTCGATTTTTTGGATTTTTTTGGCCTCTTTTCTGGGAGGTAATATTCGGTGTTGATATAACCTCCCAGAAAAGGGTCGAAAATAGGCTCAAAAGAACCAAAAAATCGACAGAAGAATCTTTTAGGTACACTCCCTCGTATCTTATGCTATCTTCTGAAAAAATTCGAGGAGGGTTTTTTTATGGAGGAGAAAGAAAAGGCTAAGCGGTATGCGCTAAGACTTTTGTCGGCAAGAAGCTACTCTTCTCATCAACTCAGAGTCAAGATGTTAGCTAGAGGCTATTCGGAAAAGATCATTACCGAATGGATCGAATGGCTCAAGCGTGTAGATCTTTTGCACGATGATCTGGTTTTGGAATGTGCCATCAAAAGAGAACTGCAAAA
>JAJFMM010000222.1 GCA_021772165.1 Chlamydiota bacterium
GGGCGCCGGGTCCAGCGCCGATTTCGAGGATCGTATCTCCCTCTTCAGCCTCTACAGCGGTGGCGATTTTACGAATGATGTTGGCGTCGATCAGAAAATTTTGAGAGAGAGATTTGAGCGGCTTCGCGTTGAGCTCGCTCAAAAAGGGAAAGAGATTCTTCGGGTGGGCTATGCTCATTCCAGTGAAAAGGGCTGAAGAGTGTCCGGGAGAGTTTCTTTGAGGTGTTCTTCGTCGAATCCGTAGTGCTTACGTAGCTTTACGAGATAATCTTCAGATTTTTTTGACATAGCTTTTTGTGTGAGATCATTTTTTAGCTGCGGGGCCATTTCCACGAAAGGAGTTGCTGGGTGATCAACTTTGTCAGCGAGATGGAAAATTTTGTGGACCGGCTGCTGATTGGAACGGTTTATTTGGGAAATAGGCTTGCTATAATCGCCTGTCGAGAGGTCTCTGAGCGCTGAGCGATGCGCGTCTGATAGATCGCAATCTTTGGCTACAAACTCATTAGAAACAGTCACGGCAGCGCCATCGTGGCTCTTTTCCCATTCTTTGAGATGCAGGGCGGCCGTTTCAAGGCTCTCTTGTGTTCTGGCGAGAAGTTGGCAGACGTCTTGTGCAAGCTCCTCTCCGATCTGTTCTTCCTGATCGTCGGCGCGAAGCGTGATGACGCGATACTTCCATTCTTGATGAGGAGGATTTTCTTTGAGGTAATCTTGGTAGGCAGCGCGGATTGTTTGAGGGCCGACTGATTGCAGCGCCTTGGAGCGTGCAAAAAACCACATCATTCTCTGTACGATCATCTCTTTTTTAACCATGCTCCACGCATCGTCATAAGAAAGGCCGACCTTTTCTAGCGTAAGGAGAATGCTTGGGCCGAAGCGCTCTTCCATCTCTTCGCGAAGTTCTCCATCAGTGAGCTTGATCTCTCTCTCGTCTGCATCGGCTAAAATAAGTTCTGTATCGATCATTTCCATTAAAATGGAGCGCCAGCTAGCAGAATAAAACTGAACGCGGGCCTGAGGAGAGTCGGCGAACTGCGGATAATTTTGATGGAGTAGCATATCCATTTTTTTCATAACGTCTACGACCGAGATGGCGTTGCCGTTCACCTTGGTTAGAATGCGGTTTTTTACCGATATCTGAGGGTCAGGTCTGGGAGAGTAGTTCATTTGAGCAAAGAGCGAAGTTGCAGTGCAGAGAAGCAGGGCCAAGATTTTCATGATAGACTCACATAGTTTGAGGACTGATTTTATCAGAAGTTAAGATTTTCTTGGAGAAGACTGCTGCGAAAAATCCATCTGGGCCATTGAAAGTGGGTAAAATAGAAAGAGGTTCTCCCTCAAGTTCGAGCGGTAGAGTCTTTAAAAAATAATCTACTTGTTCCTGGTTTTCTTTAGAAAATAGGCTGCAAGTTGCGTAAACTATCTTTCCGCCCGGCTTGACGTAGTCCGTGGCGAGGGCAAAAATTTCTCTTTGCTGCTGAATGAGGAGCTCGAGCATGGTATCATCGGCTCTCCATTTCATATCGGGATTGCGGCGATAGGTGCCTGATCCGCTGCAAGGGACATCAGCCAAAACCCAATCGATCTTATTCTTAAGAGAAGAGAGCTGCTTGTGGCCGGGTTTTAAGAACTGTACATTCTGTATGCCGGCTCGGTTCATTCGTTTTTTTGCCTGCTGGAGAACCGTCTCTCGAACGTCGTGCAGATAAATCTGCCCTTTTCCCTGCATACGGGTTCCAAATGCAAGGGATTTCCCCCCGCTACCGCTACAGTAATCGAGAACGTGGTCTCCCGGATTGGGCATGACGAGCTCGGCGACTCTCTGGCTGCCCTCATCTTGGATTTCAAACAGGCCATCTTTGAATTCGGGAAGTGAGGTCAAAGGCTCTCTTTTGGGGAAGCGGATCCCGAGCGCTGTTTCACAAGCCTCAGCGCCGAAACGTTTTTTCCAGGAAGCTAAAAGTTTATCTCTTGAGATTTTGAGAGGGTTGACGCGGATCGTAACAGGCGCAGGCTCGTTTAGAGCGCGGCAGAGGGTCGCGGCCATTTTTTCGCCGTGTGAGTAGAGCACTTCGTCATAGAGCCATTTGCTGGCCCCCGAGCGCACCCATGCGGGAATGTCAGAGGGTAAACGATTGAAATCGAGTCTCTGATAGAGAAGAAAACGCTCTTCCCAGGAGCCGGGTTTGCCAAGTAAATGATCTAAAAGGCCTTTCCAGCGGACAAGAGCATAAGCGGAATCTCCCAGAAAACGTCGATCGTGCGCACCAAGACTTTTTTTGGATTTGAAGAAATTCGCCAGGGATAGATCTAGAGGTTTTGTTTCAGCGTCAAAGCGTTGAAGAAAAGAAAAGAGATGTGTTTCGCGAAATTTTTTATGCATGATGCCCGATTCTTCAGAATTTTGGGTATAGTTTAGATATCCTTCACTTAATTTCAAAGTCCATTTGAAAAAATAGACGCATTATTGCATAAAAAAAGCATGAAAATGCTTCGAATGCTTTCCATTTTTCTAGCAAGATTTTTTTTGAGCCTGGTGTTTCTTGCAGCGAGCTTCCAAAAACTCTTCTACTGGCAAGATGCGGAAAGAAATATATTGAACGCTCTTTGCGATTGGCAGGCCTACGCAGGTTACGTACAATCGATGCAGGAGTGTATTGCTTTTCTGATGCCATGGAGTTCGGTTCTTCTGATTATAGCGGTGATTTTAGAGCTATTCGGGAGCTTGATGATTCTTTTTGGCTATAAAGAAAAAATTGGGGCAGTGCTGCTTATAGTACTGCTCATTCCAGCTACGTTTATTTTCCATCCCTTCTGGTTTATGGAAGGTCATGCGTATGAGATTCAAAGTGCGATGTTTTTTAAAAACTTAGCTATTTTGGGCGGCCTGATGCTGATTGCTCTTCATGGAGCAAAGACTAAAGATGAATCGGATTATTCGATGGGCATGTGATGGGGATCTCCTCACTTTATTTTCTAGCCAGTTGGCTGATCGTAGCTTTTGGTCAGCCTGCCTGGATTCCTCTGTTCTCTCCCATTGCAGCTTCTTTGGGCTATGCTCTATTTTGGAAAAGCGCGCTTCGTTCAGATAGGCCCATACTCTCGTCTCTGGTCTGGTTTGCTGCCGTGCAAGCCATTCATCTCTCGTGGATGACGGAAACCGAATACATGGGGCCTCTCATCTTGGTCGTTTACGCAGGGCTATTGCTTGCGATGGGACTCCAGTTTGCGCTACTGACCTGGTTAGTTTGTAAAATAAGGCCTCTAACGCTTCCTGCTTGTGCGGCATTGGCTGGCCTTTGGGTTCTTCTAGAGTGGAGTCGTCTCCTTCCCTGCACAGGCTTTACGTGGAATCCAGCAGGCCTTGCGCTGAGCACGTCTCACTTATCTCTTCAGCTCGCTTCCCTTTTTGGCGTCTATGGCCTCTCTTTCTGGGTGATCTTTGTCAATTTGACGGCACTTGCCGCATCAGAGAGACGCGTAAAAAAAGCGACAGTTGCGTGGATAGTAGCCGCTCTTTTCCCTTTTGCTTTCGGAGCTTTTCAGCTGGCGAGAGCTCCCCTCCATGAAGAGACCCTCTCGGCCATTCTCGTTCAACCGGCGCTGCTTCCCAATGAGAGAGATTTTTTCCCCGAACATGCAGAAAAATGGGTCTCACCATTAGATCAGTGGGATCTGATTCTTGGCTTAATTGAAGAGAGTGCGGAGCAAAAAAACATCGACCTGATCGTTTTGCCAGAATGTGCGATTCCCTTTTCCGCGTATTGGGCGGTCTATCCGCTGGATATGATTGAGATGCTCTGGACAATACAATTTGGCGCAGAAGCGAAACAGCGCGATTTCCCTCCATTGGGAGAGAAAAGCTCAAAGCAAGTGGATGGGCAGTGGCGTGTGAGCAATGCATTTTGGTTGCAGGCGCTTTCGAATCACTATGAGTGCGAAGTTGTCGCAGGCATGGATGATGAAGAGGGGAAAAAGCGCTATAATGCGGCCTTTCACTTCCAGCCGCAAACCAAAGTAGTAGCGCGTTACGAAAAGCGCATTCTGGTTCCAGTCGGCGAATATGTTCCTTTGCGGCAATGGGCGGCTCTTTCGCATTGGATTGGAGAGGAGTTTGGAATTAGCGAATCCTTTGATGCAGGCGAGGAAGCGAAGCTCTTTCATGGCCGCGTTCCGATGGGCGTTTCGATCTGCATGGAAGAGACCTACAGCTCCATTATCCGCGAGTCTTGTAATCAAGGCGCGAATCTTCTTGTTAATTTGACCAATGATGGCTGGTTTCCTCGCTCGCGCTTGGCTCGGCAGCATTTTGATCTCGGAATTCTTAGAGCCGTAGAAAATGGAGTGCCATCCCTCCGCGCGTGTTCCACCGGTGTGACGGGAGGCGTTGATTGCTTGGGTAGAGTCGTGGCCGTCAGCAAACCAGATAAAGCCTCTGCATTGCATCTGGATATTCCCATGGCAAAGATGCGTACGGGCTATTCACTTTGGGGAGATAACGGAATTTTTATTATGTCAGGTATTTTTTTCGCTATTTCGATTTTCTCACAAATTTTTTCAGTGAAAAATAAAGGCATAGATAAATCATGCAAATTGCTCCGAGAAAAGGGTGAAAAAAAACTGAAAAAATAACGGAAACTTTTAATCTCTTTAGGGACTCTTCTGCGGAAGGTACTTGATCGAAATAAAGTAGGTCGATTAACTTTTCTGCTAAAGCTGCCTTGCCTCTCTCTGCGCAGGGCCCCTATCGAATAATGTGAGGCAGATTTGGCCGCTGATAAGATGCAAAAAACGCTCAAACGCGAATCAGTTCTTTCGGGCGTCGGTCTATTTACCGGAGAAAAAGTCTCGATCAAATTGCGTCCCGCTCCAATAGGAAGTGGGATTGTATTTGAACGAACGGACCTCCCCGGCAGACCCAAAATCCCAGCAAAACTTGAATACGTACGCGACACGTTTCGTTCGACTCGACTCGCTTCAGATGCAGCAAGCCTTTTTATGGTGGAGCACCTTCTGTCAGCATTGAGCGCTTTTGAAATCGACAACGTTTGTATTGAGGTAGAAGGACCGGAGATTCCGGCGTGCGACGGCAGCGCAAGAGCGTTTGTCGAAATGCTCGAACACGCAGGAGTCTGTTCTCAGGACGAGCCAAAGCGCGTTCTGATCCTGGATAAACCCATTTTCTGG
>JAJFMM010000223.1 GCA_021772165.1 Chlamydiota bacterium
ATTATCCTCGCAAAAGATTCAAACATTACCATTAGTGCAGGCAGCCTGACGCTAGGTCCCGCCTCTACCATCACCGCGCCATCGGGAGTGTTTAAGCTCAGTGAAGGTGCAGGTACAGGCACCCTGATCAATAATGGTTCAATCACTCCATCGAGCTTGATCCTCGAGGGAAACACCGTAACGAACAATCTTACGATCAGCCCAACAGGCACGCTCGCAATTAGTGGACTCACAGGCAGCGGTGGCACGACCGTCAATAACACCATGACGCTCTCTTCCGGCGGGGCTTTTACTGTCGGCGCTACGGGAGCAGCGGCCACAGCTCTGACCAACACCGGCACAGTAACCTCAGGCTCAACATTCACCGTTAATTCAGGCACTGTGACCAACAACTCTCCAGGCACGATCTCGTCGACAGGCGCCTTCACAATCGCTGGCGGAGCCGTCATCAATAATTCCGGAGGAACGCTCGGATCGAGCACAGCAGATCTACTCTATTCCGGAGGTACACTCACCTCATCGGATAACATGCTGGCCAAAGACTATACGCAAGCCTCAACCGTCGGTATCACTCTCAATTTTCCAGCAGCGACAGCAGCGCCGGTCGGCAATCTATCCACTACAGGTGCAATCAATTTAAATAGCGGTACACTCACCGTCACGAGCACAGGCGGATTTGCGGGAGGAGCCTCTACTGAGGTGACCCTATTCCAATCCTCCGGAACGGGCAAACAGCTCACCGGTGCCTTCTCAACGACCACAGTGCCTTTTGGTAAGATCAGTTATAATTATAGTGCCAATACAGTGACTTTAGGCGCTTCATCCACAGCTTGCGACGGCGTCTGGGCTGCCGCTGCGGATGGAAACTGGGCGACGATGGGCAACTGGGTTGCCTGTGTTCCTGGACTCGGCGTTACAGCGGATCACGATACAGCGACCTTCGGTACAGTGGGGGCAGGAACTGTCGCAGTCGCTCTTGCCAATTCAGCAGGTACGGCAGTGCAGTCGGTGATTCTCCATAAAATGGACTTCAACTCAACCGCAACTGCCTATACAGTCAATCAGTTCACCGGCGCCATGGGAACGATCACTCTCGATAGCGTGCCGGGAGCCTCGGATCCACAAATCCATGTGATCGCCGGTACACATACGATCAATGCACCGATTGTTCTAACAAAAGATTCAAACATTACCATCAGTGCAGGCAGCCTGACGCTAGGTCCCGCCTCTACCATCACCGCGCCATCGGGAGTGTTTAAGCTCAGTGAAGGCGCAGGCGCAGGTACCCTGATCAACAATGGAACGATCACTCCATCGAGCTTGATCCTCGAGGGGAACACCGTAACGAACAATCTCACGATCAGTCCCACCGGCACGCTTACAATCCTTGGACTTGCAGGCAGTAGCGGCACGACCGTCAATAACACCATGACGCTCTCTTCCGGCGGAGCTTTTACTGTCGGCGCTACAGGAGCAGCAGCCACAGCCCTGACCAACAGCGGCACCGTGACCTCAGGTTCAACATTCACCGTTAATTCAGGCACTGTAACCAACAACTCCCCGGGAACGATCTCGTCGACAGGCACCTTTACAATCGCTGGCGGAGCCGTCGTCAACAACTCCGGCGCTACGCTCGGCACATCTGCCGCCGACATCACCGTTACCGGAGGCTCCGTCACAACGCAAGGAGCCATCTTAGCCAACAACTATACGCAGAGCGGAACGAGCGTTCTGCAAACCAACATCACCTCGACCACGAATTTCGGCAGCGTCGCAGCTAATGGCACAGCAACGCTTGGCGGCACACTCATCGTCAATGCCCAGCCCGATTTTGCGATGACCAACGGACAGTCAGTCGACCTCGTTACCTCAGGCACCGCATTGACAACGCAATTTGCCAGCGCCTCTTTAACGAACTTCCCGAGCAACATCATCCCGAGCCTTGTTTACAACTCAAATACCGTGGAGTTGGACATTCGAGAAACGATTCCAAATCCATCCCATGGATCTCACACCACCATCGCCTTTACCTCGATTATGCAGCATAACCATACACTCAACTTAAGAAACTTCCAGATGCGCAGTCGGATGCCAGCGCCGGAAGTGCCGGAAGTTGCCGCCGTGAGAAAACAGCCCTTTAATGAAAACGAGCTCTTCGCCTCGAACGGAAAATTGATGGCGCAGCAAGCCAATCCAATCATCTTCCAAAAGCAAGAGCAGCAAGCGCAGAGAATGCAAGGCTCCGGATCCTTTTCTTCAGATCCATGGAATGTCTACGCCGGACCTATCGCCTCCTTTGGAGATGTTAAGTCAAAAGGCGATCAGATCGGCGCTGGCTATAAATCGGCAGGGTTTCTCTCGGGCTTTGACTACATCCTCAACGATGTGGAAGAGAGACGCTACATTGCAGGCTGGGGCGCAGCCTTCGAATACAGAAGAGTTTGGAATACTCTGAAAGAGAACAGCGGCAAAACAACCGTCGACCGCGTGCATGGAAGTTTGTATGGCACAGTCGTGCCGAAAGCGATTCCTGAGCTCGCGATCGAAGGGATCGCGGGATTTGCCTTCAACTGGGATGACTTAAGTCGCAATACCGGCATCAACCAAGCGCTCACAGCGACAGCCGATACCTACGAGACGATTGGCGATCTATTCTTTGGCTTAGAATATACCTTTTCTCACACATCCTATGCTTGGATGCCGGAGCGCTTCGCCTTCATACCACTTTTGACATGGCAATATGTGGTCGATCACATCAGCACCTACACAGAACAAGGCGCAGGCCAGTTCAACCTGAGAGTGGACGGAGAGACGCTACAATCGGTTACAAGCCTGCTAGGAAGCAGGTTTACCTACCTCTTCGGAAATGCTGACTACAGCATGCTGGCGCAGCTGGATGCGGGCTGGATCTACGAGTACCTGGATCGAAGCCTGATCGTCAACTACACAGCCTTCAATGTGAACAATGTCGCTATTTCAGCGACGACCGTCGCACCGGGGCGCAACAGCCTCTTTTTAGCAGGTGACCTCCTGACGACATTCCCCGGCGGATGGCAGATTGAGACCAACTGCACCTATCAGCTCAACAGCCTCTTCTACGATGTCTTCTTCTACCTAGGTTTCGGTCGGGTATTTTAGAGATCTTGTAAAGAAATCGAAGAAAATAGTAGCTTGTTCGCCTTTCATTCAACAAAGGTGAACTTATGCCGATGTCAGTAACCTCTTCTTCAAATGCCCCACAGCAAGCAGCTCTTAATGAGACTTATGCAGCCGATCCGGTATCGCCCAATTCTTGGGTAGAAATCAGAGCTCAAAATTCAGTTGAGCCAGGTATGAAAATGGATTCGCTCAAATCAGAGATGCTGGTTGCCATGAGAAAAACTCAGGAGCATGTGAAGCAGCATCAAGAGGCTTGTTTGCAAATGAGACAACAGGATTCCTCTAAAGAAGCGGGAGATGTAATAGACTCATCGACATCAGAGTGCATAGTGGTGCTACGAGAGCGAAATCACAATCTTAAAGAACTATATTCTCGGTTCGAAGAAGAAGGCTCTTCTGAAGCAAGGGATAACATTGCATCTCAAATTCGTTCGGCGATCGGGGAAACTGATTCTAGATTGCTTAAAATGATAGATACTCTCCATGGACTCAGTAAAATTGAGGAGGATCAAGGTTCTTGTGCTCTCATGTAGCAGCTGCTGAAAGCAGAGATATTAGGAGTACTAGGGAGAGCTTGTTTTGTTCTCCCTTTCCTTTGTTGTCTTGTAAAAAAGTCATAAAAGGAATAGCTTGTTCGCCTTTCATTCAACCAAGGTGAATTTATGTCGAGTTTAGCACCCACCGCTTCAGGTACCCGACTCCAACCAGCAGATTTCATACCGGGTCTTGTTGAGACAGTAAAAAGCGAGCTGCAAGCATCCGCGGAGAAAACAGCCCAGTATGTAAGTGAGCATCACCAGGCTTGTTTGGGTATGCAGAAATGGGATCACTCTCCAGCTGGAGCAAACATGATAAACGGTTCGATGACAGAGTGTTCGCGGATACAGCAAGTCCATGCGGATAAGCTTAAAGCTCTTTGTTCACAGTTCAGAGAAGCAGGTTCTTTTGTTGCAAAGACAGAAGTAGCAGTTTCAATTCGTACAGAGATCGAGGGAAAAGATACTCAACTGAGAGGGATAATAAATACTATGAATCAGCTAAGTCAAATGGCAGAGGCGGATCAAAAGAGAGAACGTTGTACCATTCTTTAAAGACTGTCGAATCAGCTCAGCAGCCCCCTCGGTCGATTATTTTAACCGATTTCTTCTTCTGGCGGGGGGGTGAAACCAAGGTCTTCGATCAGCTTGTTCGCAGCCGCCTCGATCTCTTTGTTCACCTTATGCCATGGATCATAGGCCATCTGGAACTGCACCGACTCCGCAAACATCAGAACATCTTGCTGGATAGGGTCTTCTAGAAAAAGAGCGCGGCTCTTTACCTCAGCAATCAGTATGTTTGTCTCCGGCTTCTGACCCTTGTGCAGACACTCCAAGATTTGTCCAATCTTTTCTGCAATTTCTATTTTAGCACGTATCGGTAGCTGCTTTTTCATAATTAACCTCAAATTTAATTATAATTGATGGGGGTTTTATTAATAAGGCGATTTAAATATTTGTCCTGTCGCGTTGACATTGAGTGCTCGATCGAGTAAAATTCTGCCCACTTATGAGTACAACACAAGATTTTTCTAGAAAAGAGTACCCTTATGGGTTTGTCACGGCGATCGAATCGGATGTGCTTCCTAAAGGCCTGAGCGAAGAGGTGGTCCGCACCATCTCGGCAAAAAAGAATGAACCTAAGTTCCTCTTGGACTTTAGGCTTAAAGCTTTCCGTAAATGGCAGGAGATGAAAGAGCCAGAGTGGGCCAATGTCCACTACCCCCCCATCAACTATCAAGAGATCTCTTACTACTCAGAACCTAAGACCAAGCCGAGGCTCGAGAGCATCGATGAGGTCGACCCAGAACTGATCAAAACCTTCGAAAAGCTGGGGATTCCTCTCGATGAGCAGAAGCGGCTGACCAATGTAGCCGTCGATGTGGTCTTCGATTCAGTCTCCATCGGCACCACGTTTCAAAAAAAGTTGAAGGAGGCAGGCGTTGTCCTCTGCTCAATTTCCGAGGCAGTGCACGACTATCCGGAGCTGCTCGAAAAGTACCTTGGCTCTGTAGTGCCTATCGGAGACAACTTCTTCACCGCACTCAACTCCGCCGTCTTTTCCGATGGCTCCTTTGTCTACATCCCGAAAGGCGTCCGCTCTCCTATGGAGCTCTCGACCTACTTCAGGATCAATGAGAAGGAGACAGGCCAGTTCGAACGCACACTCATCATCGCCGAAGAGGGCTCCTACGTGAGCTATCTCGAAGGCTGCACCGCACCTGCCTTCGACACCAACCAACTACACGCCGCTGTGGTGGAGCTCGTTGCCATGGAGCGCGCCGAGATCAAATACTCTACGGTGCAGAACTGGTATGCAGGCGATCCCAAGACGGGCAAGGGCGGCGTCTTCAACTTTGTGACCAAACGAGGCCTCTGCGCGGGTGATCATTCTAAGATCTCCTGGACGCAAGTCGAAGCCGGCGCTGCAATCACCTGGAAATACCCGGGCTGCATCCTTAAAGGAGACCACTCGGTCGGTGAATTCTATTCCGTCGCTTTGACCAACGGCAAAATGCAGGCCGATACCGGTACAAAGATGATCCACATCGGTAAAAACACCAGCTCGACCATCATCTCCAAAGGGATCTCTGCCGACGAATCGAGCAATAGCTACCGCGGTCTTGTCAAAATTGTCGATAAGGCGAGCGGCGCTCGCAACTTTACGCAGTGCGATTCGATGCTCGTGGGCAATCGCTGCTCCGCAAATACCTTCCCTTACATCGAAGGGGGCAACGAATCTGCACAAGTAGAACATGAAGCCTCAACGTCTCGCCTTAATGAAGAGCAGATCTTCTATCTGCAGACGCGTGGGCTCTCAAAAGAAGACGCAATCCACCTCATCGTGAACGGCTTTTGTAAAGAAGTGATCCGCGAGCTACCCCTCGAATTTGCCGCGGAGGCACAAAAGCTACTCGCACTCAAACTGGAGAATTCTGTTGGATAAGATCCTACTATCTATCAAAAACCTGCATGCTACTGTCGATGGCACACCTATCTTGAAAGGCCTCGATCTGGAACTGCCTTGCGGCCAAGTGCATGCGATCATGGGCCCCAACGGCGCCGGTAAATCGACACTCGCCAAAATCCTCGCAGGCCACCCCGCCTACGAAGTCACAGAGGGCGAGCTCTGGTTCAAAGGCCAAAACCTGCTCGAATTGGAGCCTGAAGAGCGCTCGCACCTCGGTCTCTTCATGAGCTTTCAGTATCCGCTCGAAATCGCCGGCGTAGGCAATGCGCAGTTTTTACAACTCGCTCTCAATGCACAGAGAAAAGCGCGCTCTTTAGAAGCGCTCTCCGACGAGGCGTTCTCCGAGCTGCTCAGTGAGAAGATGGAGAAGATGCAGATCCGCTCCGAATTCAAAGACCGTAGCGTCAACGAAGGCTTTTCCGGCGGAGAAAAAAAACGTAACGAGATCCTGCAGATGTCTCTCTTTGAGCCAGAGCTCGCTGTGTTAGATGAGACAGACTCAGGATTGGACATCGACGCGATGCGCATCGTCGCAGACGGCGTCAATGCGCTGAGAGATGAGACGCGCTCCATGCTGATCATTACACACTACCAGCGCCTACTCGACTTTATCCGCCCCGACGTGGTCCACGTCCTGGCCGATGGAAAGATCGTGAAGAGCGGCGATGCAAAACTAGCCCTCGAGCTTGAAGAAAGAGGCTACGAATGGGTCACGGCTTGATCCCCAATCTTACGCAAGACGCGCTCTCTTCACAGAGACAGCGCTTCTGGAATCGCTTCAACGAATTGGGCCTACCTAAGCCCAAGCAAGAGGCATTTCAATATCTGCCTCTGCGCACACTCTCCTATCCGACAGAGCAAGCGGCAGAGAAAAAGCACACCTTAAAAGAGATCGAAGCCCATCTGCTCCCGGACTGCTCCGGACGCATCGTCTTTGTCGACGGTTTCTTTGATCCCGACCTCTCCGCATTGCCGGAAGGCTGTCAGTTATTGCCACTCGATGCTGCGATGAAAAGCTACGGTCTCGTTCTCCAAAACCGTTTTGCTAGAACTCTGAAAGAGGAAACTGATCCCTTTGCTTGTCTCAATGGAGCCTTTCATGGCAGAGGCGCGTTCCTCTATATACAGCCCGGCGTCGAAATCGATACACCTATCCAAGTACTCTCGCTCTTCACCTCAGAACAAGACTGGATGGCCGAGCGTCTGCAGATCTTTCTGGGCAAAGCAGCAAAAGCCAGTCTGATTCAGACCTTCGTGGGAAAGGGGACCGCGGTCGATCTCATCGACATATCGCTCGATGCAGGCGCGCATCTTAGCATTACAGACAGCACGCATCAGATCGATCCGAGCGCGATGCTCTTTAGAAATATCCGAGCAGCTCTAAAAAGAGACTCCTTCCTCAGCACCTTCTCCTATTCAGAGGGCGCTAAAGTCCTGCGCAAAAGTTTGCAAGCCACACTACTAGAAGAGAACTCAGAGGTGCACTTCAAAGGCCTCGACAATCTCTATGGCGCTCAACAAGCACACACGCACATACTCGTTGAGCACAAAGCGCCGCACTGCATCTCCAGACAGCACTTCAAAAAAGCGCTAAGAGAAGAGAGCCGCTCGAGCTTCGAAGGAAAAATCTATGTGCATCCAGAAGCGCAGAAGACAGCGGCCTACCAGCTCAACCAGAACCTCATACTCAGCGACGCTGCCACAGCCAATTCGAAACCGAATCTAGAAATCTTCGCCGACGATGTAAAAGCATCGCATGGCGCGACCTTTTCGCAGTTAAATGAAGAAGAGATCTTCTATTTCCGCGCACGCGGAATCTCTAAAAAAGATGCAAAAACGATTCTCTTCGAAGGCTTTTGCCGCGAGCTGGTCGACGGCATTGAAGAGGGCACTTTGAAAGACGCCTTGAAGGTGAGGCTAGCTCGATGAGTCTGAAAGAGCGCTTTCCCTACCTCTCTCATCATCCCAATCTCGTCTACCTCGACTCCGCTGCCAGCGCGCACAAACCCGACACTGTGATCCATGCGATCACTCAATTTTACACACAAGACTATGCGACCGTGCATCGCGCTGCGTACCGCCAATCGATCCGAGCCACACAGCTCTACGCAGACGCTCGAGAAACTACACGCCGCTTTCTCAACGCCAAGCATACAGAAGAGATCGTCTTTACACGCGGTACGACCGATTCCATCAACCTGATCGCCCGCACTTTTCCTTTCAAAGCCGGTGATGAGATCATCGTCTCGAAAATGGAGCATCACTCCAACCTGCTCCCTTGGCAGATGCTCGTGGAAGAAAAAGGCGTCGTTTTAAAATGGATAGAACTGAAAGAGGATGGCAGCCTCGATCTCAACTTACCGATCACCGAGCGCACTAAACTGATCGCTGTAACGCACGTTTCAAATGTGACAGGCTCTGTGGTGGATCTGGAAAAAGTGGTCTGCCAAGCCAAAACAGTCGGAGCTGCTGTCCTCGCAGACGGCGCACAGGCAGCCGTGCACCTGCCGATCGATGTACAGAAGCTCGGCGTTGACTTCTACGCCTTTTCCGGCCACAAGTGCTACGGCCCCACCGGCATCGGCGTCCTCTACGGCAAAAAAGAGCGCCTCGAAGCACTCTCTCCGCTACAAGGCGGCGGCGGAATGGTCACGCACGTGGATCTGGAAAAGAGCTACTATGAACTGCCACCCCTACGCTTTGAAGCGGGCACCCCGATGAGCGCCCCCGCCATTGGCCTGCAAGCCGCACTCGAATTTCTGATGGAAGCGCGCAATACTGATGAGCACAAACTCCTGCATCTGGCAACGATAAGCCTCCAAAAGATCGACGGCCTCAAGATTATCGGCACAGCCGCTGAAAAAGCGCCGATCCTCTCCTTTGTCATCGAAGGCGTCCACCCGCTCGACCTCGCCACATACCTCGATACCAAAGAGATCGCAATCCGCAGCGGCCATCTCTGCGCACAACCACTCCTGCGCCATTTCGGACTCGAGCACGTCGCCCGAGCCTCTTTTGCCCTCTACAACACGGAAGAAGATGCCCTGCGCTTTACAGATGCAGTGCATTCCGCTGTAAAGATTTTGCGCCAATAAGACCTTTACGGTAAACTCCCACCCATGTCTAAGAAGATTCCTCTTTTTTCACTGATGTTGCTGATCGTCGCTTCGATCGACTCGATCCGCAACCTACCAGCCTCGGCCCTCTTCGGCCCGCCGCTGATCTTCTTTTTCATCTTTTCCGCGATCATCTTCCTGATCCCCGTAGCGCTGATCTCAGCGGAGCTCGCAGCATCGTCGCCCGACGACAAAGGCGGCGTCTACCACTGGGTCAGCAGAGCCTTTGGCGACAAGTGGGGCATGGTGGCGATCTGGATACAATGGATCAACACCATGATCTGGTATCCCTCGTTCCTCTCCTTCATCGCAGGCACCGCGGCCTACTTAATTGATCCCGAATTGGCCCAAGACAAAGTGTACCTCGTCGGCGCGATCCTCACGATCTTCTGGACGATGACCTTCCTCAACCTCTTTGGCCTGCGCGTCTCTGCCAAGATCAACGACGTCTGCGCCACTGTAGGCACGATGTTTCCGATGCTGCTGCTGATTGTTTTGGGAGCCGTCTGGTATTTTAGTGGCCAGCCATTGCAGATACGCATCGCAACCGATACGATCTTGCCCTCTTTCGAACAGAGCTCTAACTGGGTCTCTTTGATCGCGATCATGGCCTCTCTCGTTGGTATGGAGCTGGCCGGTGTGCATGTCGGAGACATCCGCGATCCGCAGAGGAACTTCCCGAAAGCCGTATTTCTCTCCTCTGCCTTTATCCTCTTTTCCATGCTGTTTGGCTCGATGGCGATCGCTTTTGTTGTCCCAGAGTCTGAGATCAACCTCGTCTCCGGCGTGATGCAAGTCTTTACGACCTTCTTCACAGCCTTTGGACTTGAATGGTGCATCCCCGTTATGACCGTCCTCATCGTCCTCGGCACCCTCGGCGGTCTCATCAACTGGCTCATCTCACCGGCCAAAGGACTCTGCCAAGCCGCTGAGATCGGATTCCTCCCGCGCTATTTCGCGCAGAAAAACCGCTACGGCGTCGCGCCACGTGTTCTGATCGCACAAGCCGTCCTCGTGAGCCTCGTTTGCTTGGTCCTTCTCTTAATCCCCAGCGTCAACGGCTTCTACTGGTTCCTCACTGCCTTGAGCACCTCGATGTATATGCTGATGTACATTTTGATTTTCTTAAGC
>JAJFMM010000224.1 GCA_021772165.1 Chlamydiota bacterium
TCAGCCTGATCTTAGCACCTGTCAGTGTAGGATCTATGTTCACGGCTCTTTTGAAGTCAGCAATCGCTTTTTTCTTCTGCCCCGATGCTTCAAGTGCGTAGCCTCGATTGGCATAAGCTAGCGCGTAGATAGGGTTTCGACTTATGGCTGCGCTATAGTCTTTGATTGCAAGATCGATATTGCCGCTCTTTCTATAGGCAAGACCACGATTGTTTAGTGCCACTGGATTGTCGGGATTGAGCACTAGCGCTAAATTCAGATCTGCGATTGCCGCGTCAAAATTTTTTCTGACGATCTGAGCATAGCCACGTGCCACGATAAAATCCTGGGAACGCGGCTTAATTCGAATTGCTTTTGTTAGATCGACCACAGCACTCTTGTGCTCACCAAGCGCCAGCCGCACGTGAGCGCGGTTCGCAAAGGCAAGCGCATCGTCTGGCTTTAACCTGATTGCGGCATTGAGATCCGTCAGAGCTTCTTGATGAGCCCCTGCATCCACACGAATCCGACCTCTATTTCGATACGCGACCGCTTTTTGTGCCGAAGACGTCCTCGGATCATCAATCAGTTTCGTGCATGCATGAAGCCGCACAGCGAAGTTCCGGTTTTGCCGACAGTCCGTTTCAACATCAGCACAACTGGTGTTGGTCCACAATACGAGTGCAATGACTGCAATCAAAAATCTCATCATGACGATGCCCTCCACCAATCAGATCTAAGCGATTCACGCTCTACAAACTTTGATTGAAATCAAACCAACTTTTTTCCCACTTTCGCGACTTTCCGACCTCTTCGTTTATGAGAATTTCGCTCTGCATTGCCACGTTGACAAGCCTCGTATCCCGTTATCGCCTTTGAAACAGACTGTTGCGCATCAACCTAACAAGCAGACGTAGAGGCAATAAATGACCGAACTTCTATCTCAAGTAGCCTACTATAACTCTAAACTCAGGTTGACCCGCCAACGCAGTCTGCTGCACACGTCTACCCGAGTCACTGTCGCTCATTGCAAGCGACGCGACGCTGGTCCTTACGAAGCAGACGGGTGACACCGTGCGGTTTACGGCATTTCAAATCGCAAACGGAATGCTATTTGAACGCATTATCAAGGGCCCACTTACACAGGCCTTACGATCTTTTCGAATTTCTTGTAAAAACTAAATTAAATCGGTGGTTATGAATATATCAATCCGGCTCATAACCTGAAAGGTCGTAGGTTCAAATCCTGCGCCCGCAACCAACAATATCTAAGACCTATCCCAAACACTAACAGTGGCTGCCAAGCGGTTCGAAGAGGAATACGAAGCCATCACCCAAGGACGCCGCAGTCCGAAGTGGTTCGAAGGGCACAAGACACACTTGCGTCTCCACCTCATGTCCCACTTCGAAAACAAAGGGCTTAGAAACATCACTTCCAGTCTTGTGCAGTGTTATCGCGTCCGCCGTAGACTGAACCTGCAGAGATCAACAAGGACGGCAACGCTATTGCAAACGAAAAGGCGAGTTCGCTGGCCGGTGCGGGCCCTTTACCAAGCCTTTGAATGACGGCACAACGGGTTGGGTCTGCTAAGCTTGGAACAAGGAATCCAAAGTGGGTTTAATGATTGCCATATAGCTAACAATATAGCCTAGTTTTACCTAGATAAATGACTAAGTGTTGTCCCGTCGAATGTCCGCTAATGGGATGGATCGGCTGCTCCCCTTCGGCCTCTGCTCTTGTTATGACCTCACGTCCCTTAGGTTCGGACAACGAGAGCGTTGATCTCAGACGTCGGAGGTTCACTTGCAGACTTTTAGGACATATTGCAATTTAAAAAATTGCGCCACGCGATTAGTCCATTGAGTTTGGATGCTCAATCGATGTTTAGCGCAGCAAAGACCGACTGCAAGCAACGTCGTGCATTGCCCCCATTTCCAGACGAATTAATCGCAATAACTTCCTCTAAAGCGGTGAATCAAATGTATGAGTGTATCCCAAAGTGCCCTTAAATTTGAGCACCTTCCTGCATTGTGATTATAGATGAAACGGTATTCCGGCTAATGGTGGCATTGCATCGTAATGTCGGGTTGGCTACAAAATGTCTTTCAATAGTGTGCAACATTTGGATCGGGTGAACGTTGAGCGATCACAAGCCAATTGACGAATCGGTTCTGATCCAGAAGTTGCAATCTGGCTGCGATTCCTCAGCTGAGCAGCTCGTCCGCGAACACGGCGGTTGGATGTTGGCCGTCGCCAATCGCCTGCTAAGAGATCAATCGGCGGCGGAAGATTGTGTGCAAGAGGCATTCCTAAACACTTTTCGGAAGATCTCGACGTTTGAGGCGCGTTCCTCGCTAAAGTCCTGGCTCTACCGGATTGTCGTCAATACCGCCCTTATGAAGCTGCGATCCCGGCGCCGTGCAAACGAACAATCCATTGATGAACTGTTGCCGGAATTTGACGAGAATGATTGCCGGATCGAGACGACCTGGACACAGATAGAAACACCAGATGTTATTTTACAACGAGGAGAAACACGAGATCTCATTTTATCAAAGATTAGCGAACTACAGGACAACTATCGTGTTGTTTTGATTCTGCGTGACATCGAAGAATTGAGTACTCGGGAAGTTGCCGAGATTCTCGAATGCAATGAAGGCACAGTTAAAGTGAGACTGCACCGCGCTAGAGCAGCTCTGAAAAAACTGTTGGAACCCATACTCCGGGGGGAAGTATGATGGTGAACACAG
>JAJFMM010000225.1 GCA_021772165.1 Chlamydiota bacterium
ATCGACAATGAAACGTTCCGCTTTCCAGGCAGAGCGCCACGCCCAGTGTAAGGGAAATTTTTGCTTGGCAAGCAGCCGCATCAAAGAAAGATCAAAAAGAAGCAGTCCCGTATTGGCATAGCGGTTTGCCTTTCTCTGCTCTTCGGACAGCTCAGCAAATTCTGCGATCGCGAGTTTACCGTCCATACGAACGAGACGCCCCATAGGCTCCTCACTCTCTTCGAGTCGAATGCATTTGAAGGAGAGATCGGCCCCTGATTCCTCATGAAAAGAGGCGAGCTCTGGATCAAAGGGATCGGCCAGAGGATTGTCGACAGGCACAACATGCACCGTCTCGATTCCCTCCTCTTCAAAACGCTGTAATACACCCGATTTTTCCAGTGCGGCAAAGACGCTCCCATTGCCATCGGGACCTGTTGCAATCTTTCCGGCTGCACACCAAAACCATCTACCGTTTTCATCGAGAAGAGGTAGCGTGTCTTGCGAGAAAAAAGAGAGCTTCTGCAGACCGAAAAAGTTTCTTTTTTCAAAGAAAGAGAGCGTCTCTTGATGATTGAGCAAGGAGGTGAGAATCGCAACAGGTGCATTGCCCTCGATCTTCTCACAATGTCTTTCAAAAAGACTCTTTCCCAAAACAGGATAACAGCCTTTGGGACCATCAAAGCCAAGACGACTGCCCTGCCCACCTGCTAAAAAAAGAGCTGCGCTTTTTTGAGTCCCCCTGCTTCCCGAAACGTTTAAAGCGGGATCTGTGAAAGGGTCGAACGTCAATTTTTTTTCACGCCCCTCCCAAGAGGCTTTCTGAAAACGAATATCTTCGAGCGTCCATCCCTTAAGCTGCTCGAGACAACCTAGCAACTCTTCCGGATTACACTGCTTTAGATCTTCAATCAGATGGCTTTGAGAAAAGGCTTCTAGAAGTTCAGCAATCTCATGAAACATGGCTTTTTCCAAAGAGAGTTGAGAGAACTAGATCCACTTCAATTGTCGAACAATCGCGATGCGATCCGATTAATGGCCGGTGGACTAAAAGAGGATTGGGCGATGCGACATTTTGCTTTAAAATTCCATGCTTTGGATCCGCCCAAAGAGAAACAACCTGCAAAGGGAAAGCCGTATCGAGATAGTACGCCATCGAAAGAACACCCGAGTCGGGGGCGATCAGATGATGACAGCGATTCTTGAGCAAAGAGAGGAGCTCAAACAGCGTTGTTTTTCCACGAAGGTCGATCACCTGATCACTTTCAAAGGCAGGCTTTGTACCAAATCCGAATAAGAGAACACGCGCTTTCTTGTACTGCTTGAGTTTCTGGAAAAATTCACGCCAGCGCGTCTCCGGCCAATTGCGCCACAAACCATAGTTGGTTTCGGCAGAAACTTGAGCACCGATGTAGATGCAATCGTCTTCTAAATCAAACTTTTTCCAGAGATCTTCATGCTCCTGATTCCAGGAGAGCCTCGGTACCAGGTTTCCATGCTGCCAGCGCACCCAATCACTTGGGTTGGGCCACTCGAGGATCAGATCAAATTCTTTGGGACTGCGCCCAAGATCTAGAAGAGTTTTGTTCACATCGTAAGGCTGTCCACGCACCCATCTTGGCGCAGCAATCGCTTCGACATCCTCGAGAAGAGAAAAACCATCGAGCAAATTTTCACGAACTAGAAAAACGATCTGAGCATCAGGCACCCAGAAACGAATACGATGAACAATGGCATAGAGACCAAGCGCGATATCGCCTAAGCCTCGATTCCAAGCGAGAAGGATTTTCTTATGCCCTTTCCTGGCGGCTTTTTTACAGAGCCAGTCTAGGCGGTTAGGTAAAAAATTCCTCGCAAATGTCCTAAACACGCGTCCGTCTACGCTCCATAGCACTCTGTACAACTTCTTCTACGGTGATTCCACGCATGCAGCGAAAATCGATAGGACAGACGCGCTCGAAACAGGGCGAACAGCTGACATTTTTGCGAATCACTGCTCCCTCTTGACCGGAAGGTCCCGTTAACGCCTCATCTGTCGATCCAAAAAGAGCGACTAGAGGTGTTCCTACAGCAGCTCCGATATGCATAGGACCGCTATCGTTTGTGACCAGTAGATCGCAATCTTTGATCAAGCAGGACAATTCGCGAAGATCCGTGACACCTGCAAGATCAATCACTCGCGGAGGAAGATCCTGGACGATCTCTTTGACAAGACTCGCAGTCGAAGCATCCCCGAAGAAAACGATGAAGGCATTGGGATCTTTATCGAGAAGTTGCAGGGCTAATGCATGAAAACGCTTGGGAGGCCAGCATTTGGCAGAGCCATAAGCCGCTCCCGGATTGATGCCAAAAAGAGGCGCGTCCTCTCGATACCCTCTCTGATAGAGAAGCTCTTTGGAGGCTTGTATCTCTTTTTCCGTGATATAGAGTCTCGGAATGGATTCACTTTTTTTAATCCCCAGAGGCTTCAGCAACGCTTTATAAAAATCGACCTGATGCCGCTTCTTCTTAGGCCACTCAACCCCATCTGTTAAAAGAGGAGTGCGCAACCGCGCTTTATAGCCAAGGCGCCTGGCAACGCGACCTTGCCAAAACATCCAAGCGGAGGAGAAGGAGTTGGTCAAAAGGATACCCAGGTCATACTGACCGGTACGCAGCTTTCCAATGAGATCTCTGCCTTCAGAGCGCCTTAAAAATCCATAGGGCGCCTGGGTAAAACTAAAAATCTCATTAATGGAAGCGTCATGCTTCAAAAGCTCAGCTAAATGCGACTTGCACATCGCCGTGATTTCAGCATCAGGGAAGCGGCGCCTGAGATCTGTAAGGATCGGCGTTGCCATGACCAGATCACCGACCCAGTTGGGCATTCTGACAATAATTTTCTTGAATTCGCTTTTCATAGGGCACATTTTTGGGAGAGGATAGCCGTCATCCCTGAATGAATCAAGAAAAATTTAAAAAATCCTCTTTTAATTAACCAGAAAGAATGCTATAATAATAAGATTAATTAAACACAAGGTGTAGTATGCTTTCGCTTCTAATTGGATCAACAAGTGAAATTAAAGCTGAAATCGACAAAGCGCTCCCTAAGTGGAACTCGTTCGAATCTTCAGAGAAAGAAACTCACGTCAATGATGTGATGCGAGGACTTTGGGGAGAGACAAAGCCATGGTGGGATCTCTTCGGATTCTTTTCAGATCGAAGCGAGACAAAAGTCAAGAGCGTCCTAAAGGAGTATCTTGCAGAAAAAAAAATCTCCCTCTTAGGCAACCTACAAGAGACGCTTTTAAACTCCAGCAAGATCTCCGACCCCGCCTTGCGTATTTTCAAGGCCGCAGAGAAGGTCTTGTTTAGTAAAATAGAAATAGCTCCCTCCGAGAGACCAGCGCCCCAAGATTGGTCTTTATGGAAAAAGGAGTTAGCTCAGGAAGTGCTTCAAAATAGTCAGATCCTCACAGCACCTTCACAAGCATCTAAAGAGAATGTGACTGACCTCCTTTCATTGAGCTTGCACCTGCACTTTGAACCGGAGCTAAAACTTATCCTACCGCGACCGTTGCAAGAGCGCTTAACCGAGATTGAACAAACAGACGCATTTGATCGTTTGCTAGAAAAAAACATAAACTCGCAGATTCCCTCTGCCTCTGCACACCTAAGCGACATGGGTTCCGATATTCAGCAGTCCGCAGAAGAGGCATCTTCAAAGAACAAAATGAGCACTGATTTCTCCTCTCCGATTCTTCAGTCGATCCTGGATGACAACGCTCTCTATTTGCAGCTAAACATTCAGAATTTGGCCGGTACAAAAATCGAAGAGCTCACCCCCTCTACGCAGCCAAAAGATTTCGCGGTTGCATGTTCTCAATTTACAAAGAGCCCTATTCCGGGGTTCAATACGAAGCTTCAACGCCTTGTTCAGCAATATGCATTTACCTCACCTATGCAGTCTCTAGCCACCGCAGTACAACTCACACTAAACTCGTCAATGATTGGAGTGGACTTCCAAAATAAGCCAGTGAATGCAGCTATTCGCGAAAAAGAAGACGGCTCTATTTCTATTGAATATACTTTCAGCGGAGCACTTGCTTCAGCAGACGCTGAAAATCAACTAAGAAAAGGAAAAATAGAGGGTTCATTTTCGTATGAGCTGACAGCTGATGGGAATATTGAGGGTCCTGCATTCGGATCAATCAGCTACGAAGGCAACGCATAGAGATTTTCCTCTCTTCTTTTTAAGTCATTCAATTATGGTGGGTACCATGATTGTTTTAGGCATCGATCCAGGCACGCGCATTACAGGCTACGGCCTGGTCTGTAAAAAAGACTCAGTGCTACAACCTATTGACTATGGCTGCATTCGTCCGCCGGCGAACCTGCCCCTTTCCGAGCGCTACCGCATTATTTTTGAATCTATTGAAACCCTCATCGAACGCCACCGCCCCGACGTGCTTTCTGTCGAATCACAGTTTGTCTTGAAAAATGCACAGAGTGCGATCAAACTGGGCATGGCCAAGGGGATGGCGATCCTGGCCGCAGCAAGGAGCTCGATCCCGATCTACGAATACGCGCCATCGAAAGCAAAGCTCGCCGTTACAGGCACAGGGCAGGCCAGTAAATGGCAGGTACAGAAAATGATCCAGTCGCTACTTCGACTGCCTACAGCTCCCGAGCCTGAAGATGCGGCTGACGCTCTTGCGCTCGCCATTTGTCACTTGCAAACAGAGGGAAATCTATCATGTACGAATCGATCCGAGGCACTCTTCAAGAAAAAGATCCCAACTTAGCGATTGTCGAATGCGCAGGCCTTGCCTACCGACTGATCATCCCTCTCAGCACCTACACCCGTCTACCCGCAATTGGCGCTGAAACCTTTCTCTATCTCTCTCTCATCGTCCGAGAAGACGCACACACACTGTTCGCCTTCTCCCTCAAAGAAGAGAGAAACCTTTTCGAGCTCCTCACCAGCATCTCAGGCATTGGGCCCAAAACAGCTGCCGGGATCATTGGACATATGGAAATTTCCTCGTTCCAAAGAGCAATCGCCTCCTCAGATACGCGCCTTCTCAGCAAGCTTCCCGGTATCGGCAAAAAGACAGCCGAACGTCTGGTCATTGAGATGCGCGATAAATTCAAAGGCGGGAAAAAAGCAGGGGCTGTTCAGCTTGCCATCAGTCAAGAAGAGGGAGTGGTCGGCGATGCCATCAATGCCCTGATCCATCTCGGCTACAATGCCCTCGATGCGGATAAAGCTGTTCAAAAGGCTTTTGGTTCCAACCAAGAGGAAACGGACCTAGGGCGTCTGATTACGACTGCCTTAAAACACATCTAATTCCTCTTTTCTGTATAATCCTTTCCGAAACTATGCAGATTCATCAATATAAAAAAGGTTCTACTATAGCGGCCATCGCCACTCCTCCGGGAGAGGGAGCGATTTCGGTTATCCGGATTTCCGGACCTCAAGCCATCTCCATCGCTCAAAAGATTTTTTCAGGACCCGTTGCCGCCTATAAAACCCATACCGCCCATTATGGACAGGTACAGGATCGCCAGGGCCATTCTATCGACCACGTTCTCCTGCTCGTCTTTCGAGCCCCTCGCTCCTACACCGGAGAAGAGACGGTGGAGATCCATTGTCACGGCGGCTCTCTCGTCACTCGCAGAGTCCTTGAGAGGATCGTAGAAGCGGGGGCTCAGCCCGCTCTACCCGGTGAATTCACCTTCCAGGCCTTTTTAAATGGGAAAGTTGACCTCGCACAGGCAGAAGCTGTTCAGCAGCTCATCGCCTCGAAAAGTGAGCTCGCCAGGCAATCTGCCAGTCTGCAGCTCGAAGGCGCCCTGTCAAAAAAGATCCGGCAATTTCAACTAGATCTGACACAAAGTGCCGCGATTCTCGAAGCATGGGTCGATTTCCCCGAAGAGGGTCTTGAATTTGCCACGATGGATGAGATCCTCGGGACGCTCGAAGAGATCTGCCAGCGCATGCGCCGTCTAGAAGCTACGTTCGATAATGGAAAGGCTATCCATGAAGGTCTGACTCTCTGCCTTCTGGGAGCTCCCAACGTCGGCAAATCCTCTCTCATGAATGCCCTTCTCGGCAAAGACCGCGCGATTGTCACTGACATTGCCGGGACAACCCGCGATCTGATTGAAGAGGATCTTCGCTTAGCGGGACTCTCCTTCAAGCTGCTCGACACAGCAGGCATCCGAGAAACGGAAGAGCGCATTGAGCAAGAAGGGATCCGCCGCTCCCGATCGGCAATGGAAAGCGCAGACCTAATTCTCCTGCTACTCGATGCCAGCCGTCCTCTCGAACCCAACGACCGAGAACTTCTGGCCGCTGCGCCACAGGGCAAAACCCTTCTCATCTGGAATAAGATCGATTTAGCACCTCCCCCTGAAGATCTAGCCTGGGATCACACAATCCATCTCTCTGCCAAAGAGGGCCAAGGGCTGGAACAGCTCCAAAGCAGCATTGAGCGTATGGTCTGGAAAAAAGGGCCCCCATCAAAAGAAGAGGTCGTGATCTCCTCTCTCAGACACTACCAAGCCCTAACAGAGGCGATCCAACACTGTGAAACCGTTATTCAGGGTCTTCGCCAAAACGTATCGCCCGAATTCATCGCCTTTGACATGAGATCGTGCCTGCATCAACTCGGCACGATTTTAGGAACCAATGTCTCAGAAGATATCCTCTCCTCGATCTTTTCACAATTTTGCCTGGGTAAATGAGAACGACAAAAAAACAGCGCGCCGAGCTCGTCGACTCCATTCTTGAAAAAACCATTCCCCATCCGGCAATTCCCCTCAAGCATCAGGACCCCTACACTCTGCTCGTTGCAGTGCTTCTCTCGGCACAGTGCACCGACGATCGCGTCAATCAAGTTACACCCAAACTCTTCGCTTTAGCAGATACCCCTGAGAAAATGGCCTCTCTCGAGCCGAAAGAGGTCGAAGAGATCATCCGCCCCTGTGGATTAGCTCCAACAAAATCAAAAGCTATTGTGCAACTCTCAACCGATCTTGTTGCTCATCATAAGGGAGAAGTTCCTGCGTCATTGGAAGAGTTGGAGAAGCTGCCCGGAGTGGGGCATAAAACAGCATCTGTTGTGATGATACAAGCCTTCCAGCAACCCGCTTTTCCCGTCGATACGCACATTCATCGCTGTGCGAAACGCTGGGGACTGAGTAATGGAGCCAATGTGGTGCAAACGGAGCGGGATCTTAAAAAGCTTTTTCCCAAAAGTCGCTGGGCTAAGCTTCATCTACAAATCATTCTATTCGCCCGTAAATATTGTCCTGCGCGTGGGCATCACAAAGACGACTGTCCCATCTGCCGAGAAATGTAAATCTGCTTTACATATCGAAGGTATTCACTAGACCGGAAGTGATCTGCTCTGGATTCACGGCACTATTGTTACACAAGACCACGATGTAAATCTCCCTCTCGGGATAAAAACAGAAGTGAGATCGATACCCTACAATACGACCTGGGTGATGAATTTCAAGCGTCCCTGAAGAGTCGTCGATAAATAGACCATAACCATAACTGCCGCGAGAATTGAGAGTGTTGGGGACGGGAGTTGTCATTCGTTTCAGAATTTCGGGACTGAATAGCTCCGGTCTTTCACCTGCAAGTACACGACTCCACTCATACATATCTCCTGTAGTCGTGATTAAACCGCCATCCGACGGTGAGACCGGGTCATATTTCACAGGATCTTTGATGAGCATCTGCTGCTCTTCACTCCAGCGATACCCTACGGCATGATTCTTCTTTAGTAGATAGCCCTCTTCATGAATAAAAGAGGCAGACATTCCTAGCGGATCAAAGATGTATTTGCGAATGACCTCTCCGTAACGAAGGCCCGTTACCTGCTCAAGGATCGTTCCTAAAAGAGCGTAGCCCAGATTACAATAATACCAACTCGTTCCCGGTTCAAACTCCAACTCTTTTTCTTGGGATTCGCGAATCATTGCGATCATCTCATCCTGACCACAAAAACCATTGGTCTCAAGATTGCAATGGGATTCATCAAAGTCGACAATGCCACCTGTATGTGAAAGCAGATGATGCAGGGTCACTTTTTCCCAACGCTTGCATTGATACTCATTCGGAAGGTAGCGATTGATGGATGCATTTAAATCCAGAGTGCCTTCTTCCCAAAGCTTCAGAATGGCTGCGGCAGTAAATTGCTTGACTAATGAACAAGCGTGAAAGAGGGTATCCGGTTGATTTGCATCCTCAGTTGAAGCCCTCCCATAACCTTTATTCAGGAGTACTTCCCCTCGATGCACGACGAGTACTGCTCCTGAAAAATGCTCACGCTCGACCGCTTCTTGCAGAAAGCTTTCTAAAATGTCAGACGGCTGGCTACCGAAAAGCAGCAAAGCCACAAGGATCACAATCATAGGATGCAGTAATTGTTATTTTTTCTTGCCGAGAGGAGAGCCAAATAGAGCTCTTGTTTCAAGAAAACGCGAGGAATTTTCGACAAGATCCGGTTCAAACTCGATGCGTCCTTTTTCAAAAAGAAGAACGATGCAAGAGCCTCCGAAAGAAAAGTAGCCCTTCTCATCGCCTTTTTTCACACTGGTGTCGGACTGATACGTCTGATGAACCGTCCCTACGCATGTTGCCCCAACCTCGATCATTGAAACGGTCCCGAATTCTTCCGATTCAATTTCTGTAATGACTCTTTTATTCTCCCACAAAATCGAGAGTTTTTTCCCCAAAGCGACAGGATTAACGGAATAGAGAGTGCCTTTAATCAACTGGGAAGGAAACGCTGTACCGCTGACAGGGAAGTGAAAGCGATGGTAATCGGTAGGGCAAAGACGAACAATGACCATGGAGCCTTCTGAATACCTCTTACCCCAAGCTTCTTCCTGCAAAAAGGATCCCAACTCGAACTCCTGTCCTTTCACATAAAAGCCATCAGCTTCCTTGATCTTCGGATAAACAAGATAGCGGCCATCTGCTGGAAGTGTTGCATAGTCAGGACGTGAATCAATTGGTCTGCATTCCGGCTTGAGCTTTCGAATGAAAAAATCGTTAAAAGAGCGATAGGTATCGACTGAATCAGAAAATTCCGATGTGTCTACATGATAGGACTGGATGAAGGGTTCAATTTTTTTTCGAGAGCTCTCTCTCTTTTGTAAAAAACCATAAATCCGAGAAAAAAGAGGAACTCTTGCAAGAAGAGGGAGAAAGAGAAAGGCAAACAGCTTCGAGAGCGTCGATGTTCCGTAGAGCAAGGAGAGCGCTCGACGGCCATAGACTTTCTCGACGCAAGATTCGCCGGTAGAACGTTCAATATAGCGGATGTCATCCATTTGAAGAGAGATTAGCATAATGCAAATAGATTTTTTCAAGGTTTTTACATTCATTGCGTAAAAGAGAATAGAGACAAAGATCGAGGTAGCGCCCTTTGTGAAAAAGAGATTCGCGTGCAATGCCCTCGAATTGAAAGCCGCATTTCTGCGCAACGCGGATAGCGGGTTTCAGATAGTCGGGGACAGCAATCTGCAACCGTTGTACTTTTTTTGTAGAGAACAGATAGGAGCAAAAAAGATCGAGCGCATCGCTCATGATTCCTATGCCCCGCTCATTTTCACGAAAAATCAAGAAGCGAAGAGACAGGCAATCAAAAAGCTCCGCTCTTTCAAACCAGATCGCCCCAATGATTCGATTGTCATTCGGTGCGGTTAGAAGAATAGTTCCTCGATCGCCCGTCCAAAGCCCCGTCTCCTCAAATTCTTTTTTGAACTGCTTCTCAGAAAGGAGGGATGCAGGAAGATACTCGCCACGGACTCGCAGCGAGTCAAAGTGAGCATACAACTCCTCTAAATCTTTTTCCTTCACCGTTCGAAGATGAGTAATCTTTCCTTCAATCATAATTACATATTATATAGACCAGTGCAAATAAGAGATATTTCAAGTAATTAATGCATCAACTGTAATTTTTACTTGAAAAACCACAGCAAATCCTTGTGGAAAATGCTCTTTCCGTCTAAAATTCTTTAAGAATAGCCCAGTAGAGATCAATGTTTGCTTTTTTGAAGAAAATATTCGGCACTGCCCAATCGCGTATCGTCAAGAAATATGCACGCCTCCTTCCCCGGATCAACTCCTGGGAAGAACAATTCCAATCTCTCTCAGACGAAGAGCTGCGACACAAGACCTTAGAATTCAAAGAGCGTCTTGCAAAGGGTGAATCGCTAGAATCTCTACTTCCGGAAGCTTACGGAGCGGTCAAAAACGTCTGCCGCCGCATGTGTGGATCTGATGTTCACGTCTCTGGGTACGATCAAAAATGGGACATGGTTCCCTATGACGTACAGCTTCTCGGTGCTATTGCGATGTTCAACGGCTCGATCGCAGAAATGCAGACAGGTGAAGGAAAAACTTTAACCGCCTCCCTTCCACTCTATCTGTATGCGATTACTGGAAAGCCTGTCCACCTGATCACAGTCAACGACTACCTCGCCAAACGCGATTGCGAATGGATCGGAACGATCTTCCGTCGCCTCGGCCTTACAGTAGCTTCTCTAACCAATGACGTCCCTCCTCAAAAGAGAAAAGAGGTCTACGCAAACGACATCGTTTATGGAACAGCTTCTGAATTCGGCTTTGATTACCTGCGCGACAACTCAATGGCGATGCACAAGAACGAACAAGTTCAGCGAGGACATCACTTCGCGATGATCGATGAAATCGATTCGATTCTTGTCGACGAAGCACGTACACCGCTCATCATTTCAGGTCCCGTTCCAGAAAGCCGTCAGATGTATGACGAACTCAAAGAGGGCATCTCACATCTCGTTCGCATCCAGAGAGACTTTTGCAATAAGCTCGCCACAGAAGCGCGCCGTACCCTCGATTCTCTAGGCTCTCTCGAGGAAAGAGAAACACCTATCAAGCTCTCCAAAAACGATTCTGCAAAGCAGCAAGACGCCTTTAAAAAGCTCTGGCTTGTCGGCAAAGGAACGCCTCGCAACAAGATCCTCAAGCGGATCAAGGAAAACCCAGATCTCCGCGCGGACATCGACAAATGGGAAACCTATTTCTTTGGCGATCAGAATAAGGAAGAGAAATTCGAAACTCTGGCTGAACTCTACATTGTCGTTGACGAGCGCAATAATGAGTATGAGCTAACCGATAGAGGCATTCGCGAGTGGAGCGAAAACGGTCAGGGATCGGATGACTTCACCATGCTCGATCTAGGCCACGAATATTCCATCATCGACACCAATGACTCGCTTTCCGAACAGGAAAAGTTGAAGGAAAAAGTTCAGCTGCGCGAGAACGATGCGAAGAGAAAAGAGCGCTCTCACAACCTGCGCCAGATGCTCCGAGCCAACCTTCTCATGGAGACGGATATCGATTACATCATTCAAGAAAACA
>JAJFMM010000226.1 GCA_021772165.1 Chlamydiota bacterium
AAGCGCGATATAGAGAAGCCCGAAGGAGGAAACAGCTAAATTGACAATCGCCCCCGACTTTTCTCGAAAATGGTGAGCAAAGAGAATCAGGATCGATAGGAAAAAGGCAGCCTCAGGAAACAGCGGCCAATCAAGGGCAGCCAAAAAGAAAGAGATCGTTACAAATCCTGCGAGAACAGTCAGAAGAGACGCATTGACTACCCCTCCCTTTTCTCGAGCAAATTGATTGTATTCCCACACTGCAATGCCTGACAAAACAGCCAGGCCCAGGGCCGTCACCAGCATCATCCAGGGCAAAAATGCAAAACAGAGAATAAATACAACGGCTGTGATCGAAATTCCGGAAGCGATCAACCTACGACTGAGATCCTTCATACTCTTTTATCTCCCTACTCTTCTTTGCCTCGACTGATACTCCAGCAGAGCCTCCAAAAGCTCTCTAGGTGTAAAGTCGGGCCAAAATTTATCAGTAATGTAAAGCTCAGAATAGGAAATTTGCCATAAAAGAAAATTGCTAATACGCATCTCTCCTCCCGTTCGAATCAATAAATCGGGATCGCCCCATCGGCTGGTATCAAGAAATGTCCCAATAAAATCCTCGGTGAGCTCCTGCGGCTTAATTCTACACGTCTCGTGACGCACGAGGATTTTTTCTACTGCACGGCGGATCTCATCGCGTCCGCCATAATTGATTGCCAAGACAAGATTAATTCTGCTACAGCCCTTTGTAGCTTTCCTTGTCTTCTGGATCGCATCTTGAATCTTGGAAGGCAGCCCCGACTCATCGCCAATGACATTAAAACAAATTCCCTCTTCCACCATAGCCTCTCGCTTATGGTTGAGATAGAATTCGAACATTTCCATCAATGACTTGATCTCATTGCCCGGGCGTGACCAGTTTTCTGTTGAAAAACCGTAAACCGTCAACGTTTCAATCCCGAGCTCGGCCGAAGCGTGCACGATCTCTGTTAAAAGCTCAGCTCCCTCCCAGTGACCCGCTACCATTTGAAGTTTTTCGCTGCGAGCCCAGCGCCGATTGCCATCCATGATGATCGCAATATGCCGAGGCAAAATATTTGGATCGAGGAGCTCGATCTCATCAGGCGTAAACACGCTGTTATTTTTCGCTGTTTCCAAATCAACAGACACCGGAGGAATCGCCGTCACGAAGAGACCTCCTCAAAAAACCGATCCATCCAGAGCGTCTGATCTCGAGCAGGGCCAACAGAAATCAGGCTGATCGCCACACCGGAGAGCTCTTCGATCCTTCTTAGATACGCGCGGGCAGCGTGAGGTAGCTCTCGATAATTACGAATCCCTGTTGTCGGCTTTTTCCATCCATCGATCGTCTCGTAGATTGGCTCGATCCGCTCCAGCTCATCGCCTGTGGCGGGAAAGGAGGTAAGCGTCTGACCATCCAAGCGGTAACCCGTGCAAATTTTAATTTTGTCGAACCCGTCTAAAATATCCAATTTCATGATCGCCAGGCAATTCACGCCACTCAAACGAATCGTATGGGACACTAAAAAAGCGTCAAACCAGCCAATGCGTCTCTTGCGACCCGTCGTAACACCAATTTCGCGAGACGCGTTATGATCGGGAAAAAGCTTATATTCTTCATCGGAAAGCTCGGAGGGAAAAGGCCCATTGCCAACGCGAGTCGTATACGCTTTCACCACACCCAGAATCCGATCTATGCAAGGCCCCACACCTAGCCCCGCAGGGATACCACCCGCGATCGTGCAAGAAGATGTCACAAAGGGATAGGTTCCAAACGTCAGATCGAGAAGAGATCCCTGAGCGCCCTCAAAAAGGACCCTCTCCTTCTGCTGAATCGCTTCATAGAGCATCTCTTCCACGGGAGCCACAAAAGGAGCCAGCTTCTGAGCATAGCCCTCATATTCAGAGGCAATTTCTTCGAAATCGAGGGGAGGATGATCATAGAGCTTTTCCAGCTCATGATTTTTTCTGCTAAGAGTTTCTTTGAGTCTCTGCCGAAAAGTCGGCGAAAGGAGATCTGCCAGTCTCAAGCCAAGACGATTTGCTTTGTCCGCATAGCAAGGACCAATGCCTTTTTTTGTCGTTCCAATGGCCAGCTCCCCCTTGCTCTTATCTCCCAGCCCATCGAGAAGGCGATGGTAAGGAAAAACTAAATGAGCATATCGAGAGAGAAACAGACGCTTTTCAAAGGCGATGCCGTGAGCGCGAATCGCATCCAGCTCTTCCAAAAAAGATTTGGGATCGATGACCGTCCCCCCACCAATATAGCACTTTGCGTGGGGATAGAGGATGCCGGACGGAATCAGATGGAACTGATACTCTTTTTCTTGAACAACAACAGTATGTCCGGCGTTATTACCACCCTGAGCCCGTGCAATATGCGAGGCTGATTCAGAAAGGAGGTCAACGACCTTTCCCTTCCCTTCATCTCCCCACTGCATTCCAATAACAGCGACCAATGACATAAACCTACAAAATTTAACATTCCATGATAACCAACCAGAGAGTTCGCAGAAACTGTTTTTTGGAGAAACTGATGTTTCGTTGGACAAAATCGAGGAGGATTGCATAATCTTCCTATATTTCTCACCCTCAAGTAATTCATATGGAAAAGCAAAAAAAATGGCACTGGGCACTGATACTAACAGTCTTTGCTCTGACACTTTACAACATCATTCCCACGATCCTCTACTATGCGAAACCACTGAAAGATTCGGTTTCTGAAGAAGTTGGGAAGACTACTGCTTCTGAAATAGCTCACCGCCTTCATGCTATGGAAGGAGATTCCATCGAATGGCTGGGCTCCTACTGCGCCCTTCTCAATATTAAACCGCTTTCCATATCCATTGACCCCGCATGCCCACAGCAAGTTCAGATCCAGTGCTCAAAAACTGAAGACGCCTCGCTGCTTCAACGGACCCTCCGGCGCGCCGGCTCCCTGATCCCCTTCGTTCCGGCTCAGCTCAACCCTCTGGCCTCCGAATCGCACACAAAGTCAGTCACAGTTCTCCGCAAGCTCCCAGTCTCCTTTGACAATGCGGCCGTCGATCGCTACTTCTCCTATACGACCCGCTTCGAAAAGGATGGCTCTCCCTCGCCACTCTACGCGGAAACAGTCATCGACAGAGCAGCACAGATCGCCTCACTTGCCGCGGGCTCCAGCGATGCCTCAGAGATGATCAAAGCAGCACAATCCTACTCCAGCAAGGAAGTACCCGAAGAGCTTTTGCTAGGCGTCGCCTCAAAAATTAACAGTACCTCCGATCTATTCAAGAATTCTGAAGCCCTACGCGTGCGCTTCTGCTCCAACATGACATCCGGCACCACGGAAGAGCGGGCAGCTCACCTGGACCACCTTAACGCATCCATAGATGCCCTGCGCGATCGCCTCAGATTGGAAAAGTCCAGTGCTGCAGATGAGCCAGACACAATCCAACTAATCGAGAAAAAAGAGGGAGCCCTCTCTCTTGCACAGCTTTTTCTAAAAAAGTATCGCACCTCATTCTTGAACGGCCTATCTAGCCTCTCTTTTGACGCAGCTCACAAAGCCCTCAAAGCAGAGCTTCCGAATACGCCTACGAAGATCCAATCGCTACCTCTTGGCGCCTCTCCCTTCTTTAGCGACCTGAACATCGACTGGAACCATGGAGAGATCACCCTAAAGCTCCGAGCTGAGCTTGCATCACTTAGAAATTCAGCGACAAACCACGACCAACTCGAACAGCTCCTCATCAATGAACTAGCCCGCATAGCTAGCGCATCCAATGAGCTGTTTAGCCCTGAAAAAAATTCGTTTTCACTACAACTCCACCAGTTGACCGAAGCGAACTCCTTCCTTGTTTTCAACCTCAAGGCCCTGGCTAAAGATCAATCTAAAGCGCTTCTAACTCTCTTACAAAAGCAGTGGCATCCCAAGCATCCAGACCTTCTTCCGGCGCACTTCCCTATCGTAGATGCAGCTGGCTACGAAGCTCTCTCTGAGCGGCAAAAAAAACTCTGCCTTTGCGTCTTTTCACAACCCTCTGAGAGCCCTATCACTAAAGAAGCCGTCAACCACGGCTCTCTCTACATTTTCGCAAGAGGCCTAGACAGAATTCTTCAAGAATCGCACAACGGCCCCGCCTCAAGCGCCTCCAAAAACCTGCAAAGCGACTTCGACAAATTGTCCGCACTTCTTAGACAGAGCGGCTTTTCAGGCTATAGCGCTGCAGCGATCTCCCCTGAATACGCAGGCGATTACCTCTTTGAGAGCCCCGATGCACAAAGAGCCATCCTTGCAGCAACTAGAGAAGACTTTCACGCTAAAGGTTCTCAGCAATACGCTCTCCTAGAGTTTTCCAATCTAGAGCAGAGAATCATCACACAAAATCGCATCGACACAAGCCTGCACGAAGATCTCCTCAAGTGGAGAGACGAATACGCAAGCTCGCAATCCAAGCCGGAACCATCGATGCGCTACGATGTACCTAGCCCTACAAAGAGCGTTTTCTGGAGCAACATCGCCCTCTCTTACAAAAAATACTTCCGCGGCGACGATCGCAAGATCATCCGTTGGGGCCTCGATCTGTCCGGCGGAAAAACAGTCCAGATTGAACTACGCGACCAGAACAACAAACTCGTCTCAGATGAGACCGACCTCAGACAAGGCATCAACGAACTGTTCAACCGCGTCAATAAAATGGGCGTCTCCGAAGTTGCCATCCGCCAACTCGGAAACAACATCGTCCTCGACTTCCCAGGATCTCAAGCCCTAGGTGCCGCCGAACTCGTCAAAGCGTCTACGATGTACTTTCACATCGTCAATGAGAAGTTCTCCGCCGCCAATCCGCAGCTCGCTGAACTCTCGAACCGCTTTCTACAGGAAGTCTGGAACGAAGCCGTAGTCATGAACCGCAAAGATCCAGACAGCATCAACGCAATCGCCTGGAAACATCTGCATGGAGATGGCGTTGATACGAATAGCATACGCCCTCGCTCCGACGCAGCCCGCACTTTGTACGAGCAAGGACTCCGCCTCCAGCCCCCCACAGATCGCATCTGCTCGAGCGCGCTCGATGACTCCGTGTCAAAAATCGCCCTACTCCGCAGCGAATCAGATGAGCCACAAAAACAGGGACACCCCCTTCTTTTTGTCTTTGCCAACTACGCACTAGAAGGCTCGAACCTGACAGACATCCGATCCTCCTACGACCCCTCACAAGGCAACTACCTTAGCTTCGGCGTCAAAGGATCTGCCACAGCGCGCGACGGACAGCATAGCAATCCACAAACCGAGTTCCACTCCTGGACATCTCACTTTTCACAGGATGCGATCACAGGAACTCCGAGAGAAAACTACTCACGAGGCTCAGGATGGAGAATGGCCGTTGTCCTCAACAACTCAGTCATTAGCGCACCGACCCTCAATGCGTCTCTCAAAGATACCGCCATGATCTCCGGCAGCTTCACCCAGCGTGAAGTCACCCAGCTCGCCTCCGATTTGAAAGCAGGCTCCCTAACCTTTACACCGCACATCCTCTCTGAAAAGAACGTAAGCCCAGAGCTAGGAAAGTCGGACAGAATGAAAGGAATTACAGCCACCGCCGCAGCACTGATCCTCGTGATCCTCTCGATGATCTGCTACTACCGCTTCGCAGGCCTCGTCGCCTCCGCAGCCGTCATCATTAACCTGCTGGTCCTCTGGGCAACGCTGCAAAATCTGCAAGCAACCTTGAGCTTGGCCGGTATCGCAGGCATCATCCTCACCGTAGGAATGGCCGTCGATGCAAACGTTCTCGTCTTCGAGCGTATTAAAGAAGAACTCGCAGCAGGAAAACGCTTGAGCGCAGCGATCGCCGCAGGCTACCAGAAAGCCTTCACAGCCATCCTCGACTCCAACGTCACAACCATCATAGCAGCACTCATCCTGCTCAACTTTGACGCCGGTCCTATCAAAGGATTTGCCATCACACTGATCATCGGGATCGCCTCTTCGATGTTCACGGCACTCTTTATGACCCGAGCCTACTTTACACATTGGCTGTCAAAAGCATCAGACAGATCCCTCAAGATGTCCAACTGGGTACAAAGTTCCACCCTGAACTTCCTGAAAGGATCAAAAGTCGCCATCACACTCTCTGTTGCGATCATCGCAATAGGAGGGACGCTTCTCACCCAGCACAGCAGCACACTCTTCGGCATGGATTTTACAGGCGGTTACGCACTGGAGTTCGAAGTAGCCTCTCATGAAGACGCCTCTACAGCCGTCTCCGGAGCACTACAGAACAGCGGAGCGTCTGCCCAAGATTTTCAGATCCGGCAGCTGAACCCCTCCACCCATCTGCGCGTTCTTTTCTCAACGGCAATGGAACAGAGCGGAAACCCCTTCCACAATGCTACCGATACGATAGGCACACACAGCCCACAAGTGACTTGGGTACTCAACGCACTCAATCAAGAGGGCATCCAACTCACATCAGAGAGCCTAGCTGCAATCGACGCAAACTGGGTAGCGATTAGCGGACAGATGTCCGACAGCATGCGCAACAATGCGCTCATAGGACTTGGCATAGCCTTTGTCTGCATCTTCATCTACCTCACCATTCGTTTTGAGGCGACCTATGCAGCAAGCGCGATCATCTGCCTGCTCCACGACGTCTGCATCACGCTTGGCATCATGGGCCTTCTCCACGCATTCAAAGTACCCGTGCAGATCGACCTCAATACCATAGCGGCCCTGATGACCATCATCGGCTACTCTCTCAACGATACCATCATCATCTTTGACAGAATCCGCGAAGACGTGAAACAGATGCGAGGCCAACCACTCTCAGCAGTCGTTAACCATGCGCTCAACGCAACACTGAGCCGCACCTCGATCACATCGGGAACGACACTGATTGCGCTGCTCTCACTTGTGCTACTCGGAGGCTCATCGATCTTCAGCTTTGCACTCGTCATGACCATTGGAGTCGTTTTCGGAACGCTCTCTTCCTGGTTCATCGCAGCGCCGCTTTTACTCGCATTCCATCGCATGGCATCGAAAAAAAGCCTCGTCGTAACCGAGCTCTAAGTCGAGCTTCAATCAAAACTTCAGCACACACCTACCTATCCGCAAGCATTTGCGGATAGGCATGTGATATCTATCGCTAGCCAATCTTGACCGCTCTCTCTCCCGAAAGAAAAAAATCGAAGAATTTACGCCTCAAAAATGCATAAAGTCAAGTATAACTTAAGAAAATATTGAACATGAAGCCACCCATTGACAGCCTATGAGCCATTATGGATTTATCCTCCGAAAGATTCTCATCTGCTAAAAAAAATCATAGCGGAATTCAGCATCCACCCCGCTACGGCACAGATACTTGTTTCGCGCGGGTTTAAGAATCTAGAGGAAATCCACGAGTTTCTATATGCGAAACTCCCCAATCTCTATGACCCCGATCTCTTTCCTGAAATCGATCAGGCAGTAGATCGCGTTCTCGCAGCTCTCGAAAAAAAAGAGACGATTCTGATCTACGGAGACAACGACGTAGATGGCATTACCGCTACGGCGCTTTTAACAGATTTTCTGACCGCCGTGGGCGGCACCATCATCTATTATGTTCCGAACAGATCGATCCTGAAAAAGAATCTCATCTCAGACGCCCTAGACTACGCCCTCAGCAAGAACTGCAAATTGTTCATCACCGTCGATTGCGGAATCACCGCAGCAAAAGAGATTGAAGAAGTCGTGCAAAAAGGCATCGATGTGATCGTAACCGACCACCATGAGCCCACCTCAAAAATCCCCCTCTGCGTAGCAACCCTGAACCCCAAACTGATCAACAGCACCTATCCCAACCGCGAACTCACCGGCGTCGGTGTTGCATTTAAATTAGCCCACGCCCTCACAGAAAAACTAGTCGAACTCGAAAAGATCAGCCCCACCAAAATCGACCTAAAAGATTACCTAGACCTCGTTGCTTTAGGAACCATAGCCGACATGGGAGCGCTCAGAGGAGAAAACCGCATCCTTGTCCGTTACGGACTGAAACAGATGCGCCACCTCAAACGCGTAGGGCTGGCAAAACTCTTCTCTGTTAGCGAACTATCTACAGCTGATTTAGCGCCATCAGACATCGCCTCCAAAATTGCACCGCGGATCAACAGCCTAGGTCGCATTGCAGATCCTCGCAAAGGAGTAGAACTACTCCTGCTTAAAAATCCTGACGACGCAGAAAAACTTGCCCATGAGCTAGACCTACACAACCTCGAAAGACAAAAAATCGAGCGCATGGCTGCGGATGACATCGATATACTCATCGCGAAGAAGCCCGAAATCCTGCGAGACAAAGCGATCATCCTCCACTCCAATCGATGGCATCCCGGCATCATCCCGATCATCACAGCGCGCCTAGCGAAGCAGTACAACCGCCCCGTCATCATTATTTCTTTAGAAGACAAGATCGGAAAAGGATCGATACGCACCATCCCCGAATTTCCCGTCCTCGAACTTCTTAAGAACAATCAAGAGCTCCTCATCAACTTTGGAGGACATGACTATGCGGCAGGCCTCACGATCCATGAAAAAAATATTCCGGAATTTAAAAAGCGCTTCACCGAAGTCGCCAATCAACAACTCAAAGATCAAGACGTACTGGAAAAACTCCACCTCGACGCAGAAATCAGCTTCAAAGACCTGACCTTTGATTTTATGGAATCACTCAATCTACTCGAACCCTTTGGCCATGAAAATCCACCCCCGATCCTCTACTGCGATGCAGTACAAGTCTGGCCGCCGAAAGTCGTGGGAAGACTCCACCTCAAACTCTTTTTGGAACAAGAAGAGCGCTCACTCGAAGGCATCGGTTTTAATCTGGTAGGAAAGAAGGATCAAATTCGAAAGAAAAATACACCGCTAAGAATCGCATTCACCCCTCAGGTAAACACCTTTCTTAACAAAACGAGCATCCAGCTTCAGATTAAAGACTTTAAGCTCGCGATCGACGAAGAAATTTAAATAGAAACAGATCGAGCCAAGCTAGACGAAGCAATCTTCGTAGATAGCTTCTCAATTGGCTCGAGCGGAAAAACCTGAACGAGAATACAGGTCAGTAATTAACTGACTTTTGGATTCTTATTCAGATAGTTTTCTTGATATCCCTTGATATCTTCAATGCTGATGACCCATGCAGCTCCTTTACGAGACGCACTCAGCAATCCTACGCGTGTTGCGTAATAGATCTTTTGAGCTGGGACATTGAGTAATTTTGCGGCTTGATTCACTGAATAATAGCCCTTAAGGTTGTCAAACAGCAGCTCGCCGTCAAACATAGACTTGGTACGTGAATACTTGTTGCGACGGTACTCTTCTAAATCATCTAGATGAATCGTCCAGCGCGTTGCATCTTTAGTAGCTCTCAGTTTTTTTTGCTTAATAGCTACGTAAATAGCCTGACGAGTTACATTATTAATTCTCGCTGCTTCTGTTATAGAAACGACCTTACCTTGTTCTTGGTTAAAATCTGTTCCAAAAGTCTGCTCATTCATGGTTTTCCTCCAAAACGTGTTTATTTTTTACTTTCAATCACAAATAGATTACCAAATAATCTAATTAAACAAAACCTAATTTCTATTATTTCTCATTTGTTTTGTAATTTTGTACCTTTTAAAGGTAATATTATTACACTTTACGTCTATTTACCTCAATGGAAAAATTTTCCTGTATACCTACCCCATCAAAGCACCCACACCCCATCCAACTACTTACCAATGACTTGAGAATATATTTCACCTATAATGCAGCAGAATCTGGAGACAAAGTAGCCTTTCCGCTATATTCAATGATTTATGAGATAAGGAAGGAATTACTTGAAAATGAAGCGCTTAAACATGAAATTCCTTTTTTGGATTGTTCTATTATTGGGATCAGCTGCCGAAGCCAAAGCCCCCGAACTCTCCTCTAGAGACGTAAAGAATAAAATTGAAGAAGTTCTCAAGGCACACGCCTCCTACAAGAAATTTTCATCAGAGCTGATTCAAAGAACCCTTCAAAATTTTCTAGAAGAGATCGACCCCTCGAAAGGCTATTTTCTAGCAGATGAGGTAGCTCCCTGGCTGAGTCCCTCAGAAGAGTTCCTACACACCACCCTCGAAGAGTTCAATCAAGGCAACTACACCACATTCCACCAGATCTACTCTCTCTTAGAGCCTGCAGTAGAGCGTCGCAACCGCATCGAAGAGAAAATCGCCCGTCACGAGCTACCCAAAGACGTCAGCAACAATGAATTCAAAGAGATCACCTATGCTGAAAGCGAAGAGGCTCTCTTTCAACGCCTCCTGCGCATTAAGTCGCTACAGGTCGAAGCAGCGGACAAGTTCAACGAAGAGACCTGTGACCTCTTTCTGCAGAGAATCCAGAAGAGACGCCTCAATCAAGAATCAGAACTGCTCAATGAACCTCCGGAAGAAAGAGAGAGACTCGTCCACTCCTACCTACTCAAGTCCGCCACCTGCTCGCTAGACTCACATACAAATTATTTTACACCCAGTGAAGCGAACCAGTTTATGATCCAAGTGCAGCAGCGCCTCTTCGGCATCGGAGCACAACTCCGAGATACGATGAACGGCTTTTCAGTCATGCGCATCCTTGAAAACAGTCCTGCCAGCCAAAGCAAGCTGAAACTCAACGACCGCATCATTGCCGTCGACCAGGAGCCTGTAGTCGGCATGGACATCGTTGAAGCGGTGGATCTGATCCGAGGAGAGAAAGACACTCCCGTACTGCTCACAGTCTTAAGAGAGAACAGCACAGAAGAAGAGAAATCGACGGAAAAACATGAAGTCGAGATCGTTCGCAACGAAGTAGTTCTCGAAGAGAGCCGCCTAGAAACGACCACAGAGCCCTTTGGAGATGGCGTCATTGCCCACATCAAGCTCTTTTCCTTCTACCAAGACCCGAATTTCTCCTCTTCTTCAGACCTACGCAAAGCGATCGAAACCGTCAAAAAGAACCACAAGCTCCAGGGAGTTGTACTAGATCTACGCAACAATTCTGGCGGCCTTCTTCCACAAGCAGTTACCGTAACAGGCCTTTTCATTCACAAAGGAATCGTCGTATCCATCAAAGACAATAGTGGAAAACTGCAGCATTTGCGTGAAATCGAAGGAAGACCAGTCTGGGATGGCCCGCTAACCGTACTTGTGAACCGCGCCAGTGCATCAGCTGCAGAGATTGTCGCACAAACCCTCCAGGATTATGGCCGAGCGATTGTCGTGGGCGATGACCACACTTTTGGCAAAGGTTCGTTTCAAACCTTTACCCTCGATCCGATCTCGAATCCAAAGGTCAATCCGAAAGGAGAATATAAAGTTACGCGAGGACGCTACTACACCGTCTCGGGA
>JAJFMM010000227.1 GCA_021772165.1 Chlamydiota bacterium
AAATCGAACTGCATCTGTTTCAATACTTCCTCGTCCAGTCCAACTCTCACGAGCCGCAAGAGCTGCTGCACCGCTTCGAGCTCTTTTTGGAAACGGCACTGCAGAACTTAGGAGAATCCATTCCAGAGAGTCGCTTTGAAACATTGAAACAGAATCACATCTACGCGCTCGAAACACGCTATGAAAGAAATCTGAAAGAGAAAAGCGCACTTCTCGACTCACTCGCCTTTGATCGAGATGCTGATTTCGACTGGGTTAAAAAGAGAGTAGAGGGCTTCAAGGCGCTGGATTACGAAACGTTTTTAAAAGAAGCGAAATCCTTTCTCTCTCGAGATAACCGCAAACGCCTAGCTGTGCTTTTTGAAGGGAAGAAAGAAAATGCCTACGCTTATGAGCCGATTGAAGCGGACTTGTTGAGAGAAAATGAGCGCTATCTCACGCGCTCAGAAATCAACGGAGAGCTGTCTCTAACGAACGAGTTTTAAGAAAGGCCTGGACAACCCGCTTTCGCGAATCTTGCAGAATGGGGTTGTTCAGGACTTCCTCAAGACGAATTCAGATCCTAGCTGAGCTGCCTTCAGGTACTCAGCTTGGGTTATCTCTTTTTTCCATTGATCGCTCAATTCATAGTAGTGCCCGTCTACCATTGTGTAAGAAATCCAATGGCCCCCCTGGGTCGTACCTCCATGCTTGGTAAAACCGATAACCTGCAGAGTCTGCTCTTGGCCGCCGATCGATACCTTCATAGTTTCCTCTACCTGAACAGGAACAGTCACTTTCTGCATCGCATGATTCCATCGCCCTAGATTGAGCCTGATCAGATCAGGGATGCGATCCCAGGAAGTGATAGAGAAACGAGGTTCACATGGCTGGCCAGAAGGCATTTCTGAAACAAGATCCGTCATCATATAGACCCCAGCGCCAGCGCCCTCAAGATCGTTTTCACTAAAAAATCTCTCTAGAAAGGAGCCGAGTGGCACATTCTCGTCCTCATTGCTCAGCAAGATTTCGGCGAACCCTGGATTGCTCACCACTTGTTCCGAATAGAATCCTAAAGAGTCATCCCAATGCAGATCATCACCTTCAACCACTTGATAACCATCAGGTATTGTATAGTAGCGCCGAACCGATTCCCTTACAAAATAGCCCTTATCCTCCAAGCTCTTGAAAAGAGAGGAGTTCTCATTGCTAATCACCGATCGTAGAACCTCATTGGACTCCCACTGGCCTTTTGCAAAACGGCTTTGCCCTGAAAGTCTCGCCATTGTCGCTCTCACACTATTCACACCATGCACTGGAGTTTGTTCTTTCTGTGCCTCCTGATAATTCAGGAGAAACTCTCCCAATTCATGGGAATCTCCACTGTTTAAAGCATCATCGATGATCGCCGCAGTTAAAGCGGGATCCTTGAGAATCAACTGCAGTGCTGAGGCGATAAAGCAGGTATTTCCTTCATCATTGAAAATACCGATGGGAGGCCTCTCAATCTCTTCAAACTGCACCTCTTTAACAGGCTTCTCAATCACAACAGGGGGAGAAATTTTAGGCTCTTCCCTCACTTTTTCTTTGGCTACTGCTGGAGGAGTCGGCTTAACAGGTTCTGGTTTTGCCTCTGCCGGCAGAAGCCAACCCAATGCTCTTCCCATTCCATTAGAGAGCAGGGACGAAACCGATCCAGCCAGAGAAGCCACACGCGTTGTCAGCTCTGAGCGAACAGTTCCTAGCAAAGACACACGAGGTGCCATTGGTGTTGGCGGAGTAACTTTCGCTTTGGGTGGCAGCTTCCTCTCAAAATACCGACGAGCAGCCGCTTCAGTCATCTCGATCTCTCTCTTCACGTCAGAAGAGACACCGCCCCTCTCCAAGTACTTTGCCAGGATCCGTTCTACACCTGATTTTGAGTACTTTCCCTCTTCAATGCCAGATCTAAAAGAAGCAATTCTAAATACTAAAGCCGCACTCATTGTTTTGCCTTTATTTAATATGAAACTAAATTATATCAAAATTATTTAAACAGTTCAACTAAATTAACTCCTTACACACACTCCCCCTCGAACGGCTGGTTGTAAAGATTTTTTAAACATCCTCTTTCCAAAAATTAAAGTTTTTACTTACCTTGAACAAGATCAAAACAACTCGCCGTGAGGGTCTATGGAGTCGAGTATTTCTCAAGGACAGTGGGTGATTAGCGATCGCAATGAATTTTGGGACAGAGAGGTTCTTGCCCCCTATTCGCAAATCGCCTCCATTCTTCAAAACGGTGCAAGAAGCCACGAGATTCCCAATTTCCATCTCTTGACTCAGAAAAGAGTCCTCTTTCTTATTCACGGAAAACAAGACGAAGAGCACCCCTCACTCCATCGACTCTTCAATGAACCAAAGATTCAGCATTGCTACGACCATGTCATCGGCTACCTCTGGCCGGAGAATCTAGCGGATGAGACGAGCTTCAAAAAACTAGCCAGACGGGTGCAGCTTCACCTAGGTCAGCTCAAGTCTCTTGCAGATAGAATCGATATTGCAGCATGGGATGAAGGAGCAGGACTTGCGATCCTCGCGCTACAAGGAAAGCAGGAGACTGTCCCTGTGCAGAATTTGTACTGCTTTGGCCAGCATTTATCGAGAGAAGAGAGAAATAAGCTCTCTTCTTGTAAGAATTTTGAGAAAGCCTATCTGTTTTATCCTGGAAAAGAGCTCGCACAAGAGGCCAGCTCAAGTCAGATTCATTGGATAGATCCGGAAAAAAGCGCTGATCTGAAAGGCGATCAGATTGCAAAGCTACATTTAAAAAAAGCAAACTGGAAATGGGATACATTAGCGGAGAAGGCGCCCATCCATTCTAAAATCTGGGAATGCCTTTTCCGAGTACTAAGAAGATTCTGCACAATTCATGCTTTCTTTTAGAAAAAGAAACAGGATAAGCTCAGATCACCTTCGGCGGGGGGGATGTGGAGAGTAAAAATATTTTTAATGGAAAACAA
>JAJFMM010000228.1 GCA_021772165.1 Chlamydiota bacterium
TAGACAATACCTTTTTGAATGCTTGGTGATCTCTTTGTCGAGAATCTCAAGATCCTCGGTGCTCTTATCAAGATCAGCATAGATTAAGAAGCCCTCGACGCGGTCGAGGTAGAAATCGCGCTCGTCATCGGACTTTGCGAAAGCGTCCATCAGTCGGTGGTAGCGAAGAAGTAAAGGGTTTTTAGCTACAGGATATTTTTCTGCCATAGCCAAAGATAGTAGCAGAGCAGCTCTTGAGTTGCAACTAGTATACCGAAATGAACCCAAAATTGGGCCTCTAAAGGGGTTCATTCCGGTATGGATGAGTATCCGTTGACTTTTCGGACCCAGACTCCTATATTTTTCAGGATACATATGGGCTTTTTATGATCGACATCAAAGAATTACGCAAAGATCCTCAAACAATGGAAAAACGGCTCCAGACAAAAGAGCCGGAAATCTCCCTGGCTCCTATCCTGGCTCTCGATGAAGAGGTCCGTCATCTGAAGACAGAGACCGAAGAGCTCAAAGCCAAACGAAATGCCTCGTCCAAAGAGATTGGCGCCCTTAAGAAGAAAGGGGACGACGCCTCTGCTTTAATGGCTGAGATGAGTGCTATTGGCGATACAATTTCCAAACATGATCATCAGATTGCAGAGCTCGAGGAAAAACTGCACCATGCCATCGCCTCGCTCCCCAATCTACCGGCAGACGATATTCCGGTCTCTCCCAGCCCCGAAGATAATGTTTGCATCAAGTCCTGGGGTGAGAAGCGCGCGTTTGATTTTCCCTTCCTCAACCATGTAGAGCTCAATGAAAAACTAAAGCTATTCGACTTCCCCCGCGCAGCCAAACTCTCCGGATCGGGCTGGCCTCTCTATATGGGCTTTGGCGCGAGACTCGAATGGGCGCTTCTCAACTACATGCTCGACACGCATCGTAAAAATGGCTTCATGCAGGTAATCCCGCCGCTTCTCGTGCGCCCGGAGACGATGTATGGCTCAGGTCAGCTACCTAAATTCGAAAAGCAGCTCTTCAAGATCCACGATGACGATTACAATCTCTTTCTAATCCCAACGGCAGAAGTGGCTCTCAATGGCCTTCATCTCGATGAGATTCTCGAAGAGGAGGCGCTCCCCTTCAAGTACACAGCCTACACACCCTGTTTCCGCAGAGAAGCTGGTGCCGCAGGCTCACAGGAAAGGGGTCTGATTCGCACGCACCAGTTCAATAAAGTAGAGATGTTTTGCGTAACGACTCCGGAAGAGAGCGAGCAGATTTTCGAGCAGATGCTTACCAGCGCTGAAGAGGTTCTGCAAGGACTGGATCTACACTACCGCAGCATGCTCCTGACCACAGGAGATATGTCCTTTGCCGCTTCAAAAACGGTCGACATCGAAACGTGGTTGCCTGGGCAAAACCGCTATTATGAGGTCTCTTCCGTCTCGAACTGCACCGACTTTCAGGCGCGCCGCTCTCAAACGCGCTGCCGCAAAAAAAATGAGAAGCCGCGTCTTGTACACACACTCAACGGCTCAGGTCTAGCAACGTCTCGTCTGATGGTCGCTCTTCTAGAAAATAACCAGCAGGCTGACGGTTCTATTCTTGTTCCTAAAGTCCTGCAGCGCTATCTAGGAGATGAGATCACCAGCTTTAAACCCGCGGCTTTGCACTCATGAATGAATTTTTCCAATTTCTAGAAAGCTCTCCAACAGTTTGGCACGCAGCTAAAGAGATTTCCGATAGGCTCATAGCTGCGGGATTCATTCAGCTCAAGGAAAAGGAGAGCTGGAAACTGGAAAAAGGGAAAGGCTATTTTGTCGTCCGAGATGACGCTGCCGTCTCTGCCTTTCGTCTTCCAAATTCGACCCCGAAACGCGCCGTTCTTCTGGGATCTCATCTTGATAGTCCCTCTCTGAAGCTCAAGCCTAAACCGGAGATCGGCACAGACAAAATCTCTCAATTTGCCACCGAAGTCTATGGTGCTCCCCTTCTGCACACCTGGCTCGACCGCGATCTTGCTCTCGCCGGACGCGCGATCGTCAAAACGGCTGATGGAAAAAGGGAGAGTAAACTTGTTTTTCTGGACGAACAGCCGCTGATTATTCCTTCTCTGGCGATCCACCTTGACCGCTCGCTTTCAGAAAAAGGTCTGCACATCAACAAGCAGGATCATCTCCGCCCGATCGTTTCTCTCGGAAAAGCACAATCTCTCACCTCTCTTCTCTCCATTGAAGAGATCCTTGCCTTTGATCTCTACCTCGTCTCACTCGAAAAACCTACCTACATCGGCTTGGGCCAAGAGATGATTGCAGCGCCTCGCCTCGACAATCTCTCCTCTGCGTATGCGAGCCTCTTTGCGATGGTTGAATCAGAGCCACAAGACGATGTCCTGCAGCTCTCGATGTTCTGGGACCATGAAGAGATCGGATCGGGTACTTGGCTCGGCGCTGAATCCTCTTTCCTCAATCAGATTCTCGAGCGCATCGCACTGTCCGAACAGATCACAGGCGACGATTTCTACCGCTTCAAGAGCCAATCTTGGTGCGTTTCCGCCGACCTTGCACACGGTTTTCATCCCAATTACAAAGAGCGTTACGATTCTAAAAATGCTCCTCAGCTCGGCGATGGCGTCGTCCTCAAAACCAATGCGCAGCTGCGCTACGCCACCTCAGCTTCGAGTGCAGCACCACTGATTGAGATCTGCAAAAAAAATAACTGGCCCCTACAGACATTCGCGATGCGCTCCGATTTGCCATGCGGAGGCACGATTGGTTCGATCGTCTCATCCGTCTGCGGCATCTCCACCGTCGACATCGGCATTGCCGCATGGGCCATGCACTCAATTCGCGAAACAGTATCTACACAAGATCAGCTCGCCCTGTGTCAGCTTTTGAAAGAGGTTTTAAACAATGCACCAGAAATCTAAAGGTCATGCACATTTCGATGGTAAAGAGGCTCTCGAGCATGTGCTAGAAGCTCGCTTGAAAGGCCAGACGGCCAGCGATGAGATCCACGGCGCAGAGATGCCCGGACACATCAGCGCCTTTGCCGACGCTGCGAAAGAGACCAGTTTAATTCTCGTTCTTTTCTGGTCGCTCCTCGTTCTCTTTCATATCTCCTACGACCAGATTCACTGGATGCTCGCTCTCTTCTCAGCCGGCTGGCTCATCTGGAAAACAGGACGCAGTGCACTGCTCGGCTACTCGCGCCTCGAGCGCATGCATCGCGTAATCGAAGAAGAGCGCTGGGAAATCGAACATCATCGTCCACAAGAAAAAGAGGAGCTACGCGCCCTCTACGAAGCCAAAGGATTTACCGGCCGCCTCCTCGACGAGGCTGTCGACATTTTGATGGCCGATGACAACCGCCTCTTGCAAGTCATGCTGCAAGAAGAGCTGGGATTTAGAATGGAAACAGAAGAGCATCCGCTCAAGCAAGCCCTCGGCGCGGCGATCGGCGTGATCCTCAGCTCTGCCGTAATGGTGTTTGCACTCTTTTTCCTCCCCCCTTTCGGTACACTCCTCGCCGCCGCATTGATCATTGGAGCTACCGCAGGATTTGCCGCAAGGATCCAAAGAAATCGCATTACACCCTCGATCGTTTGGAATCTCGCCTGCGCTGCTTTATCCATTGGTGCTGCTGAATTTTTCGCTCAACTCCTCTTTGCAAAATGACGACACCCTATCTTTTCGATGAGTTTTTTGCGTCCGGCAAGGAAGAGAGCATCAGCCCCTTCCTCACTCGCAAGTCTAAGCGATGGGGAAGACACTTACCCTTAAAAAGCGCCTTTCTCTCCGCCCTTTTTCTCATTCTCGCTTTTGCCTTCTCGTTTACCAACCCGCCAATTTCACACCTCTTTCTCGCCTTCGTCTTTTTTCTCTCCGGCGTCCCCGCTCTGATCGAATCGATTGACGATCTCAAAAGCTTGCAGATCAACATCGACGTCCTGATGACTGTCGCCGCCTTCGTCGCGCTGCTCATCGACAGCGGCTTGGAAGGAGGCCTCCTGCTTGTCCTCTTTGAGATCAGCGGCGCCCTCGAAGAGACCGTCTCGAATAAAGCGCTGAGTGCGATTCACAACCTCAACCACCTCGCTCCTAAATTCGCCCGCGTAGTCCGAGAAGATGGCACCGTCTATGAAAAATCAGTGAGAGAGATCGAGCCCGGCACTCCCCTACTCATCAAATCGGGCGAGATCGTCCCACTCGATGGCATTGTCAAAACAGGCATCTCCTCTGTTAACCTCGTCCACCTGACAGGAGAGAGCATCCCCAATCCGAAAGAGCCTGGCGATGAGATCCCCGCCGGCGCACGCAACCTCGACGCGGCACTCGTTGTAGAAGTGACGCGCACCTCGACCGACTCGACGCTCACACGCATCATCCAACTTATTTTGGAGGCGCAAGAAGCGAAACCTCGCCTGCAACGCTGGCTCGATCAGTTTGGAAAAGTGTACGCAACGACAATCATCACACTCACCTTCCTCTTCGCCGCGCTCCTTCCTCTCATCTTTTCCATGAGCTACACCGAACCGGAAGGATCGATCTACCGCGCGCTCGCCTTTCTCATCGCAGCATCGCCCTGCGCACTCATCATCGCCGTACCGACCGCCTACCTCAGCTCGATCAGCTCGTGTGCCAAAAAAGGAATCCTCCTCAAAGGAGGCATCACCCTCGATGCGCTCGCCTCTTGCAAAACCGTCGCCTTCGACAAAACGGGTACGCTGACAACAGGAGATCTGCTCTGCACTGAACTCGAGCCCATTGGAGATTCTAACACCTCCGAAACAGATGCGCTGAGCATCGCAGCCGCACTCGAGCGACATGTTGTGCATCCAATTGCCACCGCGATCGTCCGCCTCGCCGAAGAAAAAAAAGTCCCGACGACAGACATTCTCAACTTCAAAGCGATCCCCGGCTACGGACTAGAAGGCAACCTCGAAAATGGAACTCCCGTTGCGATCGGCCTCCTGGAACACATCGTCAAAAATGCCGCACCGGATGCAGCCGAAACGATTCGGCAAGCAGCGACTCACCCCTCTTTTGAAGGGCAAGTTCTCTCCGCCTTGCGCGTAGGTACAGATCTCTATCTTTTCCGATTCACCGATCAGGTGCGCACAGAAATACCGGAGCTGATGCTAAAGATTCAAAAGGAAAATAGACTTACCCCCGTCATGCTCACCGGAGACAACGAGCGCAATGCGCAATTTGTAGGAAAGCTGCTCGGAATCAAGCAGATTTTAGCCAACCTACGCCCAGAAGACAAACTGCGTCAGGTAGCCAAGCTGGTAGAGGAAGGGGGCCTGGCGATGATCGGCGACGGCGTCAACGATGCGCCGGCACTTGCCCGCGCCACCGTTGGTATCTCAATGGGTCGCATCGGCTCTGCCACCGCTGTCGACGCCTCAGATGTTGTCTTGCTCAATGATGATCTGCATCATTTAAGCTGGCTCTTTTCTAAAGCGAGGCTCACACAGCGCATCATTAAACAAAATCTGACCCTAGCACTCGCTGTCATCCTCTTGGCTACTACTCCCGCTCTGCTCGGTCTCGTACCACTCTGGGTCGCTGTAATCCTGCATGAGGGCGGCACCGTCCTCGTCGGTCTCAATAGCCTCCGTCTCTTGAGACGGTAGGAGACGCAGAATTTTGATGATTGATTAGACAAAGACCTGTAGAGCTCGAAGTACTGCACGAAATACGGCTTTGATCATCAGACCGCATCGAATTGCATTATCAGAATAGATATCCGGTCGGCCAGGTTTGCCAGTTCTCTCTACAGAGTACCATGTTTGAACAGCTTTTTCATCGAACCAAAAAGTGATGCTTCCCCGATTCACCAGTGATTGGTTATACTGCCTACAGAATTAAAAAATTAATTAATTGCACGAGGAAGACAGTTATGACAGTTCAGTTTAGTCGATCAGAAAAAGACGAAAAGACGGGAGAACACAGAACTTATGGAGCCTCGTGGAACCCGTTCCCAGGGATTGCTCAAAAAGTAGCTAATTTTTTTATCTCGTTTATTAGGGCATTCAAT
>JAJFMM010000229.1 GCA_021772165.1 Chlamydiota bacterium
TCAACATTCCATCTACATGGAAAATATCCTGGCCCTTCTGATCGGGATTCCAATAGATGAACATTTCAATATCTTTGCCCAGTAAAGAGGTAATACTTAAAAGAAAGATGAGAAGATATTTCATAGCTATTTTCGATACTCAGGATTGAAGGCTATCTCTAACCCGGTGATTTGTACCTTGTCCCTTTTTTTCTTGTAGTGTGTGGGGCTGATCCGCACTGCGTATTCGGTGAGCTTGGATGCAACGATTGAGAAGCTGGAATCAGGCAGAATCAAACAATCGAATTGAGGGATGGAATAGAAATCATCCAGATCGTTTTCAGGGAGCTTTTCTCTGCAGTCCCACTGGATGTTCGAGTCGCATAGAGCTTCTTGGTAGCTCTGCAGTAGTTTCTCTGGCTCCAGGTCATCTGTCATCAAAAAGACGTAGAGCTCCTGACCTCGAAAGATGCGAGTGAGGTGCTCAATTTGTCCGAGGTAGAAACTGTCAGGCGGAAACTTCAAGGGATATTCGAGATGTAGCGACTGAGGGTCATGTGTTCCACCTCGCCTAACATGAACGCAGACAGTGATACGGTCCGAGGGCAAAGCCAATAGATTGTGCGGCTTTGTCGGTTTCAGGCAGAGGGCGATCTCTTCTCGAAAACCGGGATCTTCCCAATCGACCAAGAAGGGTGGATTCGGATGTTTCATCGTGGGCTCCGGAAAATAGGGAATCACTTCAAGGGGGTAGTCACCCGGCTGAGCTATTTCAGAGGAGAGCGCAAATTCATGATCGCCGGGAAAGGGCGTTCGCACCAGAGGCACTCGATCGCGGTAGGCGATCCAGCGAGCATGCAAATAGGAGAGGAGATTGTCTCCTAGTCTGCCGCCGCTGAGTTTGTACGTTACCGCTTTTCCGGAAGGCGCGGCCGCGGGGATCATACGCTCTTTTTCCCGAGGCAGATGCCACGCGATTCTATACTTTCCATTCGGCTGGTAGGTCACGCGGCCGCATTTGCCTTGTTCGTAGAGAAAGCTAATGCGCTCATGAATCTGTTTACATTCCGCTTCCCCTTCGGGAGCGTCTAGTGCAGCGTAACGGTTGGGAATTTTAGCTAAGATTAGAAGAAATAGAGAGAAGCCGAGGAAGGCAATTAGCCAAGATTTTCGAGTGTTCAAGAGAGACTCCACTGCTACGGAGTAGAGGATTTTCCCATTTAAAATTGGATATTGTCAAGGCCATCTTCGAGTGGAAACTCTTTGATGAATGAGGCGTCATTTTTGACATTGGGACAGTGGCGTAAACCGAGATAACGAAGTGGCTTTCCTTGCAGAGCTTCGAAAAGCTCTTCGCCTGTGATGCTGCTCTCTTCTATAATCAGTCCGCCCAATCCTCTGTTTTGCTCAAGCAAGGAGACGATGGATTGACTCGAGATCTTTGAGCAGTCGCTGAGGTGTAGAAAATGCCAGGCATCTCCTCGCAACCGACAAAACTCTGCATCGCTCCAGCCACTGCATGAGAGGCGCAGCTCTTTGAGAGCCGGTAATGAAGAGATCCAGGGCGCCCATGTGCCATCGAGTGTTGGGCACTTGAGTAGGTTGATCAGCCTGAGATCTCTCAGAGGCTCCCCTACTATACTTTGAAGATCGTCTACTCCTTCTAAAAGCAGCTCTTCTAATCCAGTGCATGCTTGTAGGATGGAGGTCAAACAAGCGTCTGTCAGCAGCCTACAGTGGGAAAGATCGAGAGAGCGCAGGCCTGGACACTGCGATGCAATCTGAGCTGCATCGACTCTCAAGGAGCCGGACATGTTTAAACTAGAGAGGCCTGGGGCTATGATGCCTTTTCCTGTAACGCGCGAACATCCCGATAGATCCAGTGAAAAGAGAGCGCCTCGTTTTTTGAGCTCGGAGGCGAGCTGCTGATCGTTGATCTCTTTTTTTGGCGCAAAGTGTGAGGGCTGCCCGGATGGAGTGAAGGCTCGGCGGCGATAGAGCTCTTGTAGTGTTGCACTATACTCTTCCACAATCTTTTTAAGACGAGACGCTCTTCGCGGATAGGCTGCCGAGACGTCTTGGCTCTCTGCAGGATCTTCTCGGAGATCGAACAGCCGCATCTTGTTTTCTCGGATCATCGCTTTCCATCTTCCCAATCTGCAGGCGATCGTGCCTCCATCAAATGGATAGCTGGAGAAAACAAAGTGTTTTTTCTTACGCAGCAGACTCGATCCCAAGCTATGGTGGGGCGTCTTGAGCTGAAAAAGATCTAGTACCGTCGGTAGAAGATCGATCTGGCTGCAGGGTGCGCTGATCGTTTTCGGCTGTTCAATCCGACCTGGTGCGTAGATCAGAAGAGGAATTTGGATGTCCTCTTCATACAGCGTGCGTCTTACGGCGTAGTGCGCATCGTGCTCGCCAAGTCCTTGTCCATGGTCTCCGAGAAAGAAAATGATGGAGCGCTCAGCGAGTCCCGTCTCTTCGAGTCTCTTCATCCATTTTCCCAGCGCATAGTCTGTATAGGCATAGGTCTCTAAGTAGGGATTGCCCTTCACGGCCTCGGGCGGCTCCCATCCGTCAGGTGTGACCCAGGGATGATGGTTAGTGATCGTAAAGAGGTTGAGAAAGACGCTCTCTTTCTGCTTGGCTAGCCAATCCACACTATAGCTAAACATCGCCTCGTCATGTACGCCCCAGCTCAGAGTGGCCGCATCTGGCTCTGTTTCCAGAATCTCTTTTTTTCCGAGGATCGTATCGAAACCGTGCGCTTGGTAAAAGGCGGCTGTCCCCTGCAGCATGAGGTGCGAGCCTTGGATGACGGCGCTCTTATAGCCGGCTCCCTCTTTAAAAATTTGCGGCAACCCGATCATCGGTAGATCGGTGTAGGCGTGTAGGTAGGAGCGCTGCATGGAGGAGGGCACTCCGAACAGCGACGAGATGGTCGCCCAGGATGTGCTATTGCTATTGGCGTAAAACTCTGTGAAGTGGATCCCCTTTTTGCACAAAGCTTGAAAATTGGGCGCTAGATGCAGGCTTTTGGCTCGAAAAGATTCGAGAAAGCAGAAGATCACGTGAGGTCTTTCTTTGGGATCTAACTGTAGATCGAACTGCTTTTCCCCTAAAAATTCGCGTGTGGAGCGAAGCAGTGGATACTCTTTAGATAAATAGAGCGCTTTTTCCTGGAACTTCGGCAGTTTATCGAGGGCTCTCTTTCTCGGGTGAAAGAAAAGATCCTTCATCGTGAGGAGTAGGAAATGATCTTTGGGCGTGCGCATCCATCCAAAACAGAGAAGCGCTGCTCCCGGCAAGAAAGTTTCTCTCGGCATCAGAACAAGAATTGTAAGGCTGAGAGAGAGTAGAGCAAAAGAGGCGGGCACCTGTTTAAAGTAGCCTCGAGCAGAGCTCCAGTAGATAGAGGGCTGGAGAAAGTGCGAGTAGAACTCCGGGCGCATTCTGAGGCTGAAATGGCGAAACAGAAAGGCATCGATAACAGCAAAGGTCAAAAACAAGCCGATCAGCGGTTTACAGATAGGATTAGGTAGCAGACAGAGAATTCCAGCTACAAAGAGCTCTTCTGCAAGGGAACGTGACCAATCTTCTTGGCACCGTCTAAATCGAAAGAAGCAAGATACTATAAAAAAGAGGAATACTGCCATTCCCCATCTCATATCAGGGAAGGCTTAAAAAGAAAACCGCTGATAATTATTATCAGCGGTTATCGAAATTAAGTTGTTGGCTCTGTTATGTATTGTCCGTAGTAACCAGCCATTTTCGTTAGAAATTGACTCATGTCTTCGTCGTCGGTAGTTGTATTGTACAAGGCATTGTAAAGAGTCGTTGGATCTTTCAGGTTGGTTGGATTGACGAGTAGGCTATCTAGCGCTGCAGGATCGGTATCTGCTGCATGAGAGAGAACTGCTGTCTAAAAGTCCAAGAGAGACTGTCCGGGTGTACCTGTTCCATATAAAGGGATAATATTTATTTTAATTAAAGACTGTGTTTTGATAGAGCCAAAAACACTTAAAGGGATCAGCCTGAACGACTTCGATCGCCATAATATTACCCTCTCTATGGAGACTCCACCCCTTTCCAAAAAACCTCGGGTACTCGATGAGGTTTCTGTAAATAGCGAAGTATGAGGAATTTGTGCTTTGCAACCTCACAGGGGCGCAGGACTCACGAAAAAAGAGAAAGCCTCTAGGTTTCAGCCACTTAGAGATCCTCCTCAGAAGCAGAGTTACTTCATCATCTTCGAGGTACATCAAGAGAGAGTTGAGGAAGATCAGGTCAAAGGAACGGTCGGGAAAAGAGAGGGCCATCGCATCGGAGCAGATGTACTCAATCTGAGAATGGGCTGAGTTCCTCAGGCGGTTTTCATCCATTAGGGGGGTTGAGAGGTCCACAGAGACAACTCTGGCGGCTGTTTGGGCAAATTCCCCGGTATATCGGCCGATCCCGGCTCCTAGATCCAGGACAGCCTTGTCCTTAAAGGAGGGCAGGTAGGAAAGGATCTCCGGGCGCTCCAGGCGGTCGATCTCATCGCCTAGGTAAGAGAGGTACATCCCCTGTATTGAGGGGGCGCAACGCTCCCAAAAGCTCTTTGTCTGATCTCGAGTGCCCATACTCCTTTATGTACTCCCTAGAAATTCTCCCGTCCAGACGTTTTCTCAACTTATTTACTATAAGTATGTTATATACATAATCCAGCAATTGAAGCTTTAGATTGCTAAAATTCTTGCTAAACCATTGACCGTTTGCTATAATTCGATACGTATTAGCAGATAACCAGAGTGAGTGCTAAATTGAAAACAACTCAAACTCCCGCTAAAAGGCTCCCGAAAAATGATCGAGAGCAGGCTGTTCTCTTCGGATTGATCGACCTCTACATTGTAGAGGGCAAGCCCGTAGGATCACAGACTCTTTTAGAAAATGGATTCGATTCCCTGAGCTCTGCCACAATACGTAATTACTTCTCTAAGCTAGAAGGACTTGGGTATCTGGCACAGCAGCACACATCAGGAGGCCGCATTCCTACAGCCAAGGCGCTGAGGCTCTATGCGGACCATTTCAAAGATCAAGGGACTCTAGAGGGTTCCCACGGGACTCTCCTCGAAGAGGCCTTCCAGG
>JAJFMM010000230.1 GCA_021772165.1 Chlamydiota bacterium
AAGGAAAAGGAGATCGCTGCCCTGATCCATCAGTCCGCAGAAACGCTGAGTAGACTCTCGAAGTGCGCTGTTTTCATCTCGATGCCTCGCTTCGACCAGGATTTTATCCAGGATGTGCGGCTGATGCTTTTGGAGCCGACAAGACTGCTTTGCGTCCTTATCACCGACTTTGGACTGATTCGCACGGAAGCGGTTTTTCTCGAGCAGGAAGGAGATGATGCATTTCTCAGGAACTGCGAGGCCTATTTCTATGAAAGACTTGGAAAAGAGAGTGAAGTGCACTTTGAGACTCAAGAGCACACGAAGATCGCGCAGAGGCTCTACAACGAGCTGATGGTGCGCCATGTGGTGGGCTATATGAATTATACGGCAGAAGATGTGATGCGCTGCGGCGTCTCTCGCCTCCTCGCCTATCCGGAGTTTAGCGATGCGAAAGCGGTCGTAAACTCTCTGGCGCTTCTCGAAGATGAAGAGCAGATGAGAACGCTTCTTCGCGAGTGCTGTAAAAAGCAGTCGCTCACCTACTGGATTGGTGAAGAAGAGCTGCTCAATGCGAATGCAGTCCTAGCCATTCCCTACAAGATCAATCAGTCGATCGTGGGAGCGGTAGCACTGCTTGGGCCCACTCGCCTGCCCTACCGCGAGCTTTTTGGCCTGATGCGTCATTTTAGCGAGCTGCTCACGAAAATGCTCACAGATACTGTGTACAAATTTAAGATAACATTCCGCCAGGCCTCCGGCTCTGGCGCCGAGCGCATTACAACTTCACAGAAAGAAGTACGTTCGAACCTTTTAGAAGACAAAACGAGAGAACCATGACAGAAGAGATAAGCAAACCTATCGAAGAACCTGTGGTTAAAGAAGAAGCCCATCCAAAACAAGAACCTTTGGATCCTGTGGCCTCTCTGCAAGCGCAACTCGATGAGTTCAAAGATAAGTATTTCCGAGCCCTTGCGGAGGGTGAAAACAGCCGCAAGAGACTCGCGAAAGAAAAACAGGAGATGCTGCGCTTCGGCATCGATAATGCGATCAGCGAATTTTTGCCGGTGATCGACAATTTCGAGATGGCTCTTGGCCATGCTGATGCAGCCTCAGGGGAAGTAAAGAATTGGGCTATGGGATTTCAGATGATCCTCACCCAGTTCAAAGAAGTGCTCCATAACCACGGTATCGTCGCCTTCCATTCAGAAGGCAACCAGTTCGACCCGTCTTATCACGACGCTGTCGAAATTGACGAGACCACAGAAGAGCCGGAAGGCACCATTCTGCAGGAGTTCACTAAAGGTTATAAAAGTGCGACGCGCACCATTCGCCCTGCAAGGGTCAAAGTGGCTAGAGCGCCGCGCAAAACAGAGCAGCCCTCAATTGAAGAAGAGGCCGTTCAGGTAGAAAATGAAACGATTGGAGAAAAATCATGACCCAAAAAAAAGTAATTATCGGAATTGACTTGGGCACAACTAACTCTTGTGTTGCCATTATGGAAGGCGGTACGCCTAAGGTCATCGCAAACGCAGAAGGTGCACGTACAACGCCTTCAGTGATTTCTTATAAAGACAAAGAGCGTCTCGTCGGAGTTCCGGCAAAGCGCCAAGCTGTCACAAATCCGGACCGTACGCTCTTTTCAACAAAGCGCTTCATCGGTCGTAAGTACAGCGAAGTACAGTCTGAAATTAAAACAGTCCCTTACAAAGTGACCAAAAACGCCAATGGCGATGTCGCTTTTGAAGTGGAAGGCAAGCTCGTTTCTCCGGAAGAGTGCGCTGCACAGATCCTCATGAAAATGAAAGAGACTGCAGAGAGCTACCTCGGAGAGAAAGTTACAGAAGCGATCGTTACAGTACCTGCTTATTTCAACGATTCGCAGCGTCAGTCAACGAAAGATGCCGGACGTATCGCGGGACTCGATGTAAAGAGAATCCTGCCTGAGCCTACAGCTGCCGCACTAGCTTACGGCATCGATAAGCTCAACACAGACAAGAAGATCGTTGTTTATGACCTCGGTGGCGGTACATTTGACGTCTCGATCCTCGAGATCGGCGACGGCGTCTTTGAAGTACTCTCTACTAACGGTGATACACACCTCGGCGGAGACGATTTCGACATCGCCATCATCGACTGGATGATCGACGAGTTCAAAAAAGAGCACAGCATCGATCTGAGCAAAGACAAAATGGCTCTACAGCGCCTCCGCGATGCAGCCGAAAAAGCGAAGATTGAGCTCTCCGGCGTACCTTCAACAGAGATCAACCAGCCGTTCATCACTATGGATGCAACAGGTCCTAAGCACCTTGCTTTGACACTGTCGCGCTCTAAGTTAGAAGAGCTGGCTCACGATCTGATCGAGCGCACTGTTGAGCCTTGTAAAAAAGCTCTCGCAGATGCTGGTCTCTCTACAGATGATATCGGCGAGGTGATTCTCGTTGGTGGTATGACACGTATGCCGTCTGTTCAAGAGAAGGTCAAATCGATCTTCGGAAAAGATTCGAACAAAAGCGTAAACCCGGACGAAGCGGTTGCAGTTGGTGCTGCGATTCAGGGTGGCATCATTGCAGGCGACGTGAAAGACGTTCTCCTACTCGACGTCGTTCCTCTAACACTCGGCATCGAGACGCTCGGTGGAGTTCTAACGCCTCTCATTGAGCGCAACACGACGATCCCAACGCAGAAAAAACAGGTCTTCTCGACAGCCGGTGATAACCAGCCTGCCGTTACGATCGTTGTTCTGCAAGGCGAGCGTAAAATGGCGCGCGACAACAAGGAGATCGGACGGTTCGACCTGAGCGATATTCCTCCGGCGCCACGTGGCGTACCGCAAATTGAAGTCGCCTTCGACATCAATGCTGACGGTATTCTGAAAGTCTCTGCAAAAGACAAGCAGAGCGGCAAAGAGCAGAAGATTCAGATCCAAGCGAAGTCGGGCTTAACTGACGAAGAAATTCAGCAGAAGATCAAAGAAGCCGAGCTTCATGAAGAAGACGATCGCATCCGCAAGGAAGAGATCGAAACTCGCAATGAAGCAGATGCTCTTGTTTTCCGTGCGCAGAAGTCCATCGATGAGTTCAAGGACAAGCTACCGGAAGCTACAGTCTCTGAGATCCAAACCCATATCGACGCTGCGAAAAAAGCGCTCGAGGGTGGAGATCAGGCTGCGATCAAGGCCGCTTCAGAAGAGCTACAGAAACAGATGCAAAAGATCGGTGAGGAGCTTGCGAAAGCCGGCGCTGATCAGCCTCAGCCGGGTGCTGAAGCAGCAGCTGCTCCTGGAGCACAAGCTTCTAAAGATGATAACATCGAAGAAGCTGAAGCTGAAGTCGTCGAAGAAGAGTCGAAATAAACTCTCTTTTTCTGATTCGAAAATACAAAGAGTCCGAGGATCTCCTCGGGCTCTTTTTTTTTATGGACACTTGGTCAGATCGCAGGCGTCTACATAACGTCGACCAAATGACTTCGCCTCGTAAATCTCAAAGATCACTTTGTAGCCAAGAGACTCTTTCCCCGCACGGGGTACGCCATCCAGAGAATCTTCGACGAAATCCACTTCTTTGACTTCTTTCTGCTGATAGTAGTTGCCTCGAGGTGATGGCGGGGGACGATCCTCACTCGGCTTCTGTACAGCACTCATTTGGACCTTTTCTTCAGAGACCACGTAGAAATAACGCGCTTTATGCGCAACCGTGAACTCAGCCGCTTTTTGATAGGCCACCTTTTTAGCCTCCTCCATATTCTTTACCTCATCACCCTGAGCAACAATAATGGCATAGCGATTCTCAGAAATTTGGTATTCGGTAATCTTTGATGCTAGAGCAGAAGGGTTAATATCCACACTCGCACAGCCACCAAGAAAAACTAAAGCAAGACATAAGCACAAACGCACCAAAACCCCCAAAACAGAACATTTTTTTCTTAGCAATCTCTCTCTTTTCTTTTACGGACACTTGGTCAGATCGCAGGCGTCTATGTAACGACGACCAAACGACTTCGCTTTGTAAATCTCAAAAGTCACTTTATAGCCCAAAGACTCTTTGCCTGCTCTAGGAGTGCTCTTTGCAGGCTCCTCACCTGAACCTTCTTGCCTGACGTCTATATCAAAGAAATTGCCGCGAGGTGTAGGAGGATTGATTAGAGGCTCCCCAGCAGAATCTTCTTGTCTGACATCTTTATCAAAGAAATTGCCGCGAGCCGGTGGTGGAGTCGACGGCGTCTCCGGAAGAGCCTTATGCTGTCTTTCTGAATCGATCACACTGACCTTTGCCTCAGAGATCACGATGAAGTAGCGAGATTTCTTTTTGACCGTAAGCTCAGCTGCCTTCCGGTAGGCAATTTTTTTTGCCTGATGCATGTTCTTTACTCCCCTACCAAGAGAAACCGTGATCGCATAGCGATTCTCTGAGAGATTGTATTCGTGAACCTCTGGCTCTATAGCAGAAGGCTGAATATCCGCATTCGCACAACCCCCCAAAAAAACTAGAGAAAGAGCAAGAGAAAAGAGCAAACGCACAAAAACCCCCATAAATAGAACTTCTTTTTTCCTTATTCCCATTAGAAGAGATCTTAGCAACTATTTTCACTTACTACCTAACTATTGCGTTTTTATACAAACAGGAAGAGAATGAAAACAATAATTAACAAAGGAGGCTGATTTATAGACTCCTTTATATAAAATCAGGAGTTATCTATGTCTGAATCCCTTCTACACTGTCTAGCAGAATTGGGAAGATGGCCTACCAAGGCAAAATCTACCAGCCAACACAATAATCGACTCTCTCTTCTGAAAAAGAAGGGGTTCAATCCAAAGGTCATTTACGACATAGGAGCTTTTCAGGGAGACTGGAGCCGAGAGATCCATAAGGTCTTTCCGGAAGCAAATTTTTTTCTTTTTGAGGCAAACGAGCTCAATCGCCAAGCTTTAGAGCAGCAACCCTTCGCATTTTGCATCGCCCTCTTAGGAAATGAAGCAAAGGAGGTGCTCTATCACTGCTTGGAGACGCCCAACACGGGCGATAGTATCTTTTGCGAAAACAGCCCCTGGTATAGCGAGGGCAGAAGCCAGCAAAGGCCGGTTCAGATGCATACCCTTGCATCGATTGTAGAGGGCAATCAGCTTCCTCTTCCCGATTTAATCAAGATCGATGCACAGGGAGCTGAAAAGCTAATCATCGAAGGAAGCCCACAGATTCTCTGCCAAGCTGAAGCTGTGATTCTGGAAACGAAAATTCTTGAGTACAACTTAGGAGCTCCTTTGGGCCATGAGCTGATCGCTCTCATGGTAGCACTTGGCTATCGTGTTGCCGATATTCTGGAATGGCACTACTTACCTTCCGGGGAATTGAATGAGGTCGATTATCTCTTTATTAAGAGAAACTCAAACCTCATTCCAAAGAACTTATTCTAAGAGTAACAGGGTATGTAAGCCAAAAAGAAAAAGGACAGGATAAACAGGATCCGCTACGCGGGCAAGATATGCAGGATACATATTGCTATCCTACATATCCTGCCGCCGCAGGCGATCCTGCCTATCCTGTCCTGATTTGTTCTTTGGAAAACCTGCCTTCAATTGCGTAGAACAGGCAGGCGCCCTGAGGCAACCAGGTCGCCTTTGAGTGCATCCCAAGCAGCTTCTTGCGCATCGGGATCGTTCTCATAGGCAACGAGTGCAGGATGTTTTTCAGGCAGTACTTGCAAAGCATAGGGCGTGCAGAAAAGGAGAGCACAAGAGCTCTTCTCCAGAATTTTTTTCGCCTGACCTTCTAGTCCAAAACCCTCGGATGGTTTTTCTGCTTTGTGCACTCCGACGACCCATCCCTCCGGAACATTGAGGTAGATCTTGGTTCGCGGATCCCAGCAAATCACCTCGATCCCCTCTTCGCGCATCTTCTGAACAATCCAATCACTCTCTGTACCCCAGATAGCTAGGTAGCCCTTGGCACTAGAAGGTAGCTCTCCTCTTTGTGTCAGAGCTTCTCTAAACAGGGTGCGTTTGAGAGCGAGCGACTCCGCATCGATGAGTTGAGAAGAACTTGGCGCTATGAGTCGTTTTTCTTTCAGCTTTAAGATGCTCAATACTCGTTGATCCAACTCTTCTTCAGAAAATTTACCATCTGCAAAGGCTTGTTTCAGAGCCTTGTAGGCTCTTGGAATCTGATCTTGCATCAGCTCATCGACATCTTCTTTTCGGTGTGCACCATAGAGCAGGAGATCGGTGCCCGACTCGTAGGCTCTCAGAGCGATCTCTTCGACGCTCCAGGTATTGGTCAGTGCTTTCATGTTGAGCGCATCGCTAACCGTTACGCCCTTAAAGCCTAATTGATCTCGTAAAAGATCTTTCATGCAGCGAGCAGAGAGAGAGGTTGGCCAAGTGTCGAGAGATGGGAAGTGGAGGTGTCCACTCATCACACATTCGATCTCATCTGCAATGGCTTGTTGGAAGGGAGGAAACTCCACCTTCATGAGGCGCTCGAGGCTATGCGCTAAAACGGGCAGAGCTTCATGCGAATCGAGCAGTGTGTCTCCGTGTCCTGGAAAATGCTTGGCACAGGCAAAGAGACCCTCTTTTCTCATTCCACGAATCAGCGCCTGTACCCTTTGCGCCGTCTCTGTTGGATCTTCGCCAAAAGAGCGCATGTGGATGATCGGATTCAAGGGATTGCTATTCACATCGGCGACGGGTGCCAGGTTGAGGTGAATGCCGACTTTTGCGGCTTGTTTACCAATGGAGCGCCCCATTTTCTCGAGGAGAGAGAGATCCTGAATCGCACCCAAGGTCAGGTTTCTTGGAAACGAGATCGTTTCGCTCATCCTCATGCCAAGTCCCCATTCTGCATCGGCTGCTACCAAAAGAGGTACCGCTGCGGAGGCTTGCAGCTTATCTAGAAACTCGATTTGGGAGGCAGGATCGGAGGCTTTGAGAAGAGCATTTCCGATATGATAGCTCTTGATTAGAGTCTGCCAATCGTTCCAGTGATCCTCTTCTCTCAAAGGGGCTGCAGGAGCTACAAAGAGCTGGCCGATTTTTTCATCCAAGCTCATTGCAGTAAGACACTTTTCCGCCCAACTACCAGTTAGAGCGATGCTAGGAAAACTTAACAGAGATAGACCCGCAACCATCCAACTTTTGAAATTTAACATGAGAAATCTCTTTTTTGAGTATAAGCCGAAGAATTTAGCTCCTGGACCAAAAAAATAAAAGAGTTTTTTCTACACTCAACATCATAGTATTTTTTATATTCTTTTATAACCATTTATGATAAAAAATAATAAAAACAGCCGAGATATACAATGAATAAAAACAACTTCTGGAGTAACGTAGCTCTTAAAATGAATCAGAAATTTGATCTAGAGAACTTTAAAACCTGGGAGGTCGTTCAACAGGTTCCGATTTACTGCCACAAAGATATAGGAAATTATAGCGCTAGCCTTCACGCTCCTTATTCCAATGAAGTCTCGCAACTGATTAAAAACAAGAGGGGCGAAGAACGGAAAAAGTGGATCGAACTCCTTAAAGAACCATTCAGAGGACATACTTCTCAAAGCTACCAAGAAGCTTCTCTGCTTCTGTCGGGAGTTCATACATCACCTATTTTGACTTCTGCATGGGCACTAAAATCAGCTCACCACCTCCTCTCATTTGAAGATTCATCGAAGAGATCTCTTTATAGTTATGATCAGATCGTTGAAATTGGAGCTGGTATTGGAGAAACGGGTAGAATTCTTCTAGATTCAGGTTTTAAAAATCCCTACCACATTCTGGATCTTCCAGAAATCTATCGAATTTCTTCTTACTACCTCTCTCATTACCCTAACGTCTCTTTTCACAATCGCTTCAGCAACATCCCGAATCATACAAAAACATTGGTCTTAGGCACCTGGAGTTTTTCAGAAATGCCTATGGAAGAAAGGGAGCAGATTCTGAATCACTTTAGAGGAGCAGATTTTCATTTCCTTTGGCAGGACCGATTTTTCGAACATGACAATGTAACCTATTTCCAGAGAGATCTTCGTGAAAAATTAAAAGATTATCTTTGGATCGAGAGAGAGATTCCTCATCTAAATCGAGATTACTATCTGACTGGTCTTTGCGGGGCAAAACAATGAATGAAAAACATATTTACTGGAACCGTGTCGGACAAATGATGAATAGCGGTTTGAACATGGACAATTTCAAAAACTGGGACCTTGTTCGAAAAATTCCGATCTACAACTACGGAATTGTGGACAGTCAGGTGGTTAGCATTGTCGATCCTTTTGAAGAAGAAGTGATTCAGATGCTTCAAAAAAAGAGCCCTGAAGAGCAGAAGAGATGGGCGTCTCTACTCAAAGAGCCCTTCCGCGGACATAGTTCGAAAAGCTATCTCGATGCTTCTGTGTTGCTATTCGGCCTAGATCCCTCTCCCGTTTGGGCATCTCAGTGGGCGGTCAAATCGGCACATCACCTTCTTTTCTTTGAAGAGGTTTCCGGTCTCTTGCTAAAGAGTTATGATCAGATTGTTGAAATTGGAGCCGGCATTGGAGAGACCGCGAGAATTCTTTTAGATTCAGGATTTCAAAAGCCCTATCGCGTACTGGACCTTCCGGAAATCTATCGCATTTCCTCCTACTATCTCTCCGATTATCCGAATGTTTCTTTTCACAATCAGTTCCAGACGATACCGCGCGAGGGTAAAACACTGGTGATTGGAACCTGGAGTTTTTCAGAAATGCCGATACCTGAGAGGGATCTGTTGGTTGAGTATTTTCATGGGGCAGATTTTCATTTCATTTGGCAGGATCTGTTTTACGAGTATGACAATCAAATGTATTTTCAAAGGACTCTTCCGGAGAAGAATCCTGACTATCAATGGATAGACAGGAAGATCATTAAATTGCAGCACGATTGGTATCTAACAGGCCTCTCAAACGCGAACAGATAAAATGAGCTCATTTCGGTATATCCTGCCGACGCGTTAGCGGCGATCATGCCGGCGTAGCCGATCCTGTAGGCGCTTGCGCCTTATCCTGTTATTGCCTGCAGTAAAAGCGTGTTGGTGTCCAACAGAGAAGAACAAGATCGGCTCCGCCGATACAGGATCGCCTGCGGCGGCATGATCGGCTTTGCCGGCAGGATAGAAAACCATTCTTACTTTAAAAAAAGCGGGAGAAGATGCGAGAGAGATCCTGATAGGTAATGTAGATAAAGAATGCGATCAGTAGCCCAAAGAATGGAAAGACGAGTCTCTCCATCGTTTTACCGCTAATACGACGACGCGTAGCCGCTTCATAGAGTGAAAAGACGATATGGCCGCCATCGAGTACAGGAATGGGCAAGAGGTTAACGATTCCGAGGTTGAGGCTGATGAATCCCATCCAGAAGATCGCTTCTTTGACACCTTGCGACCAGCCATATTGTACAGCTTGGACAATACCGACAGGTCCACTCATGTATTTAGGGCTGAGGTTGCCTGAAAAGAGACTGGAAAGCGTACGCCAGGTCTCTTTGAGAACAACGCCAAATTGCTCGAGCGGAGAGGGGTTGTAGATCACCGGGCGATCAGAAAGGGAGGCTCCTAAAATGAGTTGATTCTGGTGGGTCGCAATTTGCTCAAGAGCCTCTTCCTTCACCTGAGGATCTGCTATCTCTTCGATCTTTTTGAGAGCTGCGTCTATCTGCTCTTGTTGACCTAAGGCAACAGAGATCTCTTTGTGGGGTTTCGGCTCTATCGAATTGAGTAGGAGTAGGTGGCCAGACTCTTTGGTCGAATGCTCGAGTCCGATGGAAGAGACAATTTTCTCTAGATCCTTGGTCTCTAAGAGCTTTCCGAAGTCTGCATCGGCTTTGCTCCAAGATACAGGCGTTTGTAGAGAGGCATCTCTCTGAACGATCATCAAGACGCGTCTTTGCTGAAGCTGGTTCAGAAGATCGTAGGATGATGAGATCGTTTTTCCATCGATGGCAACGATTCTGTCCCCTTTCTGCAAGGGATTGAAATAGGCGCAGCGCTGGCAAGTTTCAAAGGCTTTTTTCTGATCTGCCTCGTCGATGAAATCGAGGCGTCCCTCTACTTTACCGGAATGGGAAAGCAGGTAGGGTATGAAATAGAGGTTCTCAAAGCGGCCACTTAAGTTTTCTTCATGTTGCCAGTCGTCGAGTTCCTCTTTCTGCGTGCGCGTCATGCTAAGTTCATCGAGATGGATGCGCGGTACTTTAGAGTGAAAGATGGTCTCCCCTCTCTGCACTGTCAAGAATGTAGAGGATTCGTTGACTGCGTGAGTCAGATGGGGTCGAGAGTAGAGAATTTCGCCATCGAGCCAGAGGATTCTATCGTGATTCTGAATGCCGCTGTTTGCTATCGGCGATTCAGGTGGAACGGGCTTTCCCAGATCGTCATAAATAAGATAGGAGGCGGGAGAGAGGATGCCAATGGAGCGTTCGTTGTGCTGAGATTGCTGCAGAGCGTAGTTGTTTAGCGTGTAGTCGAAATTGGTTTTTTTGCCGGTGAGGGGCTCGACTTTATAGCCTTGGACCCGGTTCTGGCTGTTTTTCATAATTCCGGCGATCATGAGATCTTTGAAACCGGAGAAGGTACGGCCGTCGTAGCTTTCGATCAGATCTCCGGGACGAACTCCTTTTTCATAGAGCGCTGTCTGAGGATCGATCCAGCCGATGCGATGGGTAAATTCTTGAAACTGTTTTTCACGTCCTCCGGAAATCCAGAGAATGCCAAAGAGTAGAAGTCCAAAGACAATATTAACGGCAGGTCCCATGAAAGAGACTTGGATTCTCTGCCAGGCCGATTTACTGTAAAAACCGTCTTTTACATCGTGTGGCTCTTTATCATCTTCACGCTGCATGCCGGCAATTTTGACGAATCCGCCAAAGGGAATCCAGCTGATCTGCCAGCGCACGCCATTTTTGATCCATGAGATGATCGGGCGTCCGAAGCCTACGGAAAATGCTTCGACTTTCATCCCCGTTCTGCGAGCCATCCAGAAGTGGCCTAGCTCGTGAATAAAAACAAGAAATCCTAGTCCTAAAATGGCTAGAAGGAGTGTAAAAATACTTTCAAAACCCATCAGACTATAGTTCCTTAGCTTTCATTCTGTTTTCTCTGTCTACGGCAAGAACCGTCTCTAAGGTTAGCACATCAGTTGCACTGTGGGAAGACATTAATTTTTCCAGTTTTGTACCAATGTCGATCCAGTTTAGTTCTCCATTTAAGAAGCGATCGACGAGGATCTCATTGGCGGCATTGAGGGCGCAGGAGTAGCTGCGGCCCATCTTAAGGGACTCTTCAGCCAGCTTGAGACATGTAAATTTTTTTCTATCCGGCGACTCGAAGGTGAGCTGTCCATTTTTCAGGAAATCAAAAGGCGGCATCAGTCCCGGTCGGCGATTCGGCCAGGTTAGAGCGTACTGGATCGGTAGCACCATGTCCGGTTCGCTCATTTGCGCCAGCATCGAGCCGTCACAGTACTCTACACAGCTGTGGATGATGCTTTGCGGATGGACGATAACCTCAATTCTTTCCGGTGCAACGCCAAAGAGCCAGCGCGCTTCGATCAGCTCAAGGCCTTTATTCATTAGTGTGGAGGAGTCGATCGTCACTTTGGGGCCCATGCGCCAGTTGGGATGTGCGAGAGCTTCTTCGATTGAGACGGTTTGCAGCTGTTTGAGGGTAAGCGCTCGGAAGGGGCCTCCCGATGCGGTCAGGATCATTCTCCGCAGTTCGGAGGCGCTGTTTCCTTCAAGACACTGGAAAAGAGCGCTATGTTCGCTATCGACGGGGAGGAGCTTGATGCCTTTTTCCTCTGCTCGCTTGGCAACGAGCTCTCCTGCCGAGACGAGGATCTCCTTGTTGGCAAGACCGATCTGTTTGCCGGCTGCTATGGCAGCAAGGGCGGGCTCGAGGCCGGCGATTCCGGACATGGCGAGCATCGTAAAATCTGCATCCGGATGGGCAGCGGCGAGGATGAGTCCTTCCGGACCTTCGACGACATCCACTTGCGGCATTCTTTTGCGAAACTCAGCGGCTTTCACGGGATCGCTGATGGCAACGAGAAGAGGTTGAAATTCTCTAACCTGAGCTTCTAAAAGATCGAGGTTGGAGCGCGCTGCGAGTGCAACGACTTTCAGTTCCTCTTTCAAGTGGCGAACCACCTTTAGAGTGCTGCGGCCAATCGAGCCGGTACTTCCGAGAAGTGCAATTTTTTTCATGAAAAAGAGACTACCGTTTTCAAGCTTTTTTGAAAGCTCGAATTGTTCGAGCGAGTGGATAGAAAAGGGCTAAGAGAACGGAAATGATCCCTCCGGTAGAGAGCGCCAAATCATAATAAGTCAGTAGGTGACGAGCCAGTGCAACGCCAATGAGAACAGCCAAACAGCCGATTGCAGGAGCGAGAACAAGCAGCTTTCCCAGCTTGTGTGTGAAGAGACGAGCGGTCAGATAGGGCCCCACCAAAAAGGAGAGAACAAGAAGGACACCGACGGCGCGAAAAGCACCAATACAGCTCGCTGCAGTGAGAAAGAGCAGCAGGGCGTGGAAAAAACCGCAGGGAATGCCCATCGTCGATGCAGAGGAGCGGTCAAATGTTGAGAATTGAAGAGGCCAGAAAAAGAGTGCGATCAGCGCAATATTGGTAGAGGCGAGCAGAGCCGCGGTTGACAGATCGCCTATTTTCAGGGCGTCGGCATTGCCCATGACTGCTTCAACACCAAGATGAGTGTCGCGTGTAAAGAGCGTCACGGCGAGGATGCCGATGGAGAAGAGCGAGGTGAAAACCAGCCCGACTGCCGCATCTGCTTGCAGGCGGAACATACGCGTCAGCGATCCGGTGAAAAGAGCTGTGAGGAGCGCCGAGGCGAAAGCGCCAACGAGGAGATGAGGAAGGGAAAGCGATCCTGCTGATCCAAAAAGCATTTTCGATACGAGAAAACTGATGGCTATGCCGAGTAAAATGGTATGCGAGAGAGAATTTGCGAGCATCGTCATACGCTTCAACACAAGAAAGGGACCGAGTAGAGCACAAGAGATCGCAATACAGCCTAAGACGAGAAGCTGCACTTCATCAGATACAGGTGCACTGCCGGAGAAGAGAGAGAAAAGACGGCGCCCGAAAGTGGCAAAAAACTGCCAGAAATCATTGTTCCAGTAGGGACTCATCAATGGCTCTCCGGAATAGGCTGATCGTGGGGATCGAGCCTCGGGTTACTGAGCTGCTCCGAGAGGCGCTCACCGAATTCAGAGGTCAAGATATGCTCCATCTCTTCTGCGCTGTGATGCACTTTATCTTCTGGCCAACCGAGCTCGGAGAGATAGACTTCCCAAAGGCGGTGGAGGCGCACGATGTGCGTCGCTTTACGATGCCCATCTTGCGTCAGAATAATATTACGTTGGTTTAGGACAAGCCACCCTGACCTGCGCATGCGATAGATCAGCCAGGAGAAAATGGGCCGACCCAGATGATGCGTTTGCTGTAGAGTTGCAAAGGGAATCGCTTCTTTTTTCCAGACGGCTTTCAGAATGTTCTCCTCTACACAGCGCAACCGGAAACGGAGAATGCGCAACATCCGTGTCGCAAGTCCTCGTTTGGGAGCGAAGAGAAGAGAGAGAATCGCAAAAGCTGTTCCGGTCAAAACGATCATAGGTCCCGTCGGCAGAGAGAGTCTCTTCTCCGGGAATAGCGCGCTGAGTGCAGTCGATCCCTCAACGGATGCGTAGTTTCCTATGAACCCGCTCGCAATGCCAAAAAGGCCGGCCAAGCAGAAAACCACACTGAGGCGATTCGAAAATTGACGCGCGGCGACCGCAGGGGCAATCAACATGCCTGACATGAGAATCACGCCCACGCTGCGAATGCCGATGACCACCGAGAGGATGAATAAAAAAGAGATCGCTATCGATAAAAATTTAGAAGAGATCGCAGCGCTTTGTGAAAAATCGCGATCGAAGAGCATCGCCTGCAGAGGGCGGTAGGCAGCTACAATGAATAGAACGACAACGCCTGCCAGGATGCTATAGATCAGAATATGGATGTCGGTCATGGTCGCAGCCTGTCCATAGAGATAGAGCTGCACCTGCTTGGCAAAAGCGGGAAAAGTTCCTTGCAGCCAGCTAGAGGCGAGCACGCCGAAACCAAAGAATGAAGCGAGTACAAAACAGAGAGCCGCATCGGGGGGGACTTTTGCCTTTTTCTCAAGCCACTCGATTGCGCCAAGTCCTAACGTAGAAAAGATGAGCGCGCCAATCAGAGCAAAAAAGAGTCCGGCTCCATCTACGTCCGCACCCAAGGCAGCGCAGCAAGCCATCCCCAGAACCACACCGGGATAGGCTGCATGAGAAAGAGATTCTCCGACTAGAGAGCGCTTTTTTAGAAAAACAACGACGCCCATCAAAGACGCGGCCAGACACATGAGCATGCAGCCCAAGGTCGGCGCCCTTAAAATAGGATCTAGAAAATAGTCTAGCATCATTCCAGTCCGCTGATTGTTTTTACAGAAAGCGCTGTCGCCTCTTCAAAAAGCGGTTGTGTTTTACCAAAAGCGCGTCCCAAACATTCTTGATTGTAAATTTCAGAAACGGGGCCGCAGGCGATCAAGTGACGATTGAGAAGGAGTAGCCAGTCGAAATAGCGCTCTGCGCTCGGTAGATCGTGAAATACAATCAGAATCGTCTTCCCTTTTTCTTTCAGTCCTAAAAGGATTTCGTAAATCGCCTTTTCCGTTGTGAGATCGACGCCGCTAAATGGCTCGTCGAGCAGAAGGATTTCCGGCTCTTGCACAAGCGCGCGGGCAAGAAAGAGTCTCTGCTGCTGACCTCCGGAGAGCTGACTGATCTGACGGCTTGCATACTCTTCCATTCCAACTTGTTTCAGCGCTCGTTCCGCCGCTTCGCGATCAGATTTGCGCGGACGGCCAAAGAGGCCAAGGCGGTTGTAGCGCCCCATCAGGACGACATCAAACGCTGTAATGGGAAAATCCCAATCGACAGACTCTCTCTGAGGTACGTAGGCAATTTTTTTGCGCATTTTAGATAGAGGCTGACCGAAAAAAGTGATCGTACCGGACAGCGGCTTTACCAGACCCATGGCGGCCTTGAGCAGCGTGCTTTTGCCCGCTCCATTAGGTCCAGCAATACCACAGAGGATACCGGAGGGAATAGATACCGAGAGATCCCAAAGAATAGGCGTTTTATCGTAGCCAACAGTTAAATTTTCAATTTCAATCATGGGCACCCAGATAGTTTGCGATAGTTTCGGCATTGTGACGCATCATATCGAGATAGCATAGATTCTCTCCATCCATTGCATCCCCATAAAGTGTCTCTTCACAAATGTGAATCTTAAGTCCCATCTCACGCCCGGCCGATGCAATCTTGCGGATCGAATCGCGGCTGACATTGGATTCGGGAAACAGCGTCGAGATTCCGTGGCTTTTCAAATAATGGATAATGCGGCGGATATCTACAGGGCTGAGCTGTCCATCAGGAGCCAACCCTTCCGGAGCTTCAAAACGCTCTCGCCAGTTCTCCTCACCCTCTTGAGCTAGATAGCTTCTAGTAAAATATTGAAAAGCGTCATGACTAGTAACGAGGTAGCGCTTTTCGGGCGGCACTTGATGCAGAATCCCTCGCACTTCCCTATCAGCCTCTGCCATCTGCTCTTTCAACTGAACGGCGCGTGCTTGATAGTAGGCAGTTCCCTCAGGATCTCTCTCGATAAGAGCTTCTGTAATAGGATCGATCGTTTCAGACCATAGAGCAATGTCCATCCATAGATGAGGGTCAATGGAATCTCCCTTACGAAGAATTTTTTCAGGAGAGCTCGATAAGATCCTCTCCCCTACGGCCGTTGCCTTTTCGCTTGTATGCAACCAGGTAGAGAGACTCGCCCCATGCTCTAATCCCAAACCATTATAAAAAATTAAATCTGCCCTCTGGAGCCTTTCGTCGTCCCCCTTAACCATTTCATAACTATGAGGGTCTAGCGCGCCCTGAATCAGAATACAAAGATCAATTCTATCTCCACCAATTCTATCGGTCAGATCACCAATCTGCGCAATCGTAGTAAGAACTTTGACCTTCCCCGATTCTTCCATCCAACTCTTCCTGCTATCTGTCCGCTTTTGACAAGCAAAAAAAGTTAAAAAAAGAAGAAGGACTAGAAAAATCTTACAAGCTCCCCCTAGGAGAGTCTTTATTTTATGTGAGCGAAATAAGCTTCGTTTAGGGTGTCGAAACTTTTTACTTGAAAGGCTTGTTTTCATGGGATTTTACTCTTTTCTCATTGAATATATTAGACCTTCTGCAAATAGAAAAAAAGAAAATTTCGTCTAAACTTGCCCGAAAAGTACTCCTTCCATATAATCACCGTATTATTATATGTCCGCCCTCGTAAATTAGGGCTGGAAAAACAGATGAATCAACTTGGCAAAGCCTGAATGATTGAATTAGACCGAGGTCTAACCAAAAACTTTGTCAGTAGAGATAAATAAATTTTCAAATCAAATTAGGAAGGCTTCCATGACCGTGGCACAAAAAGAAGAACATAACACAAAAAACTTGAACGTCGACGACGTAATCACAAAAGCAATCCGCAAGCTCGGAGCTAAAAAAGAAAATGAACTTTGCAAATACCTACCTATGAAATCAGGTGGTTATATGCACCATTTCACACTCCGTAAAATGAAAACAAAACAGCCACAAGATCTAGCTTCCCTCGTTGACCGCTACATTGTTAACTCAGATAAGCCTATTTCAGTAGCTCCTAAGCAGCGTGCAGCTCGCGGTTCTCGCAAGCGCAGAGATCACATGAATTTCACACGTAACCAACTAGAGCGCATGCTGAACATCGCACGCCTCGCTGGTGACAAAGAAATAATCTCAATTTTGAGCCCTAGAAAGTCTCTCGCTACTTGTAAGCGTGAACTGATCCAAGCAATCCGCCAGAACAGACTAGAGCAAGACCTCTGGAATGGTTACGTTGAAGCGATCAACGCTCAGCAAATGATGACAGAGATGGCTAGCCAACTCTAAAATATGATTACCTGCTCCATGGATCTCAATAATCCATGGAGCAACTTTTCCCCCTTTTTTTCCTACTTTTCCTCCCCTCCCTCTTGATTTTAATTACAATTGCTTTATTATTGTTCGTTGGCAAATTTGAGAGATTTCTCATAACTAAGAAAATCCTTTTTTCGAGAAAACTTGAATACAGCCAAAAAATTTTTAACAAACCCCTTGGAAGGCCTGGGAAACACCATTTACTAGAATGGAACTTCACAGCCCTCCGTAAAGACCTTTAAGGAAACACTAGATGTCGACAAGCACTACACAAACCGAGCAGGAATTCTCTGGGTGGCGGAAAGTATTATGGCCCATTCATGCTCACGAGATAAAAAAGTTTTTGCCAATGGGCATTATGATGTTCTGCATCCTGTTTATTTATACAGTACTGCGGGACACAAAAGATGCCGTTTTGGTGAATGCACCTGGATCCGGAGCAGAATGCTTGGCCTTTGCAAAGGGCATCGGCGTCACTCTCTCGGCCGTTTTATTCATGGTCCTCTACACAAAGGCAGCTAACATCTTTAAGAGAGAAGGGCTATTCTATGTAACGGCACTGCCCTTTCTAATCTTCTTTGGACTCTTTCCCTATTTTATCTACCCCTACGTAGATTCTATGCACATGAGTCTCGAGACCATCCAAAGCTACCAGGCAACATTCCCAAATGCTAAGTGGATTGTCCCTCTCGTTGGGAACTGGACTTATACTCTTTTCTACATCCTCTCTGAACTCTGGGGAAGCGCAGTTCTATCGCTACTCTTCTGGCAGTTTGCCAACGCGATTACTCCTGTTAAAGAAGCGCGCAGATTTTACGGAATGTTTGGATTCGTAGGAAACTTTGGACTCTTGCTATCCGGTCCAATGATCATTTACGTCACGAATTACATCCACAGCATGGGGCTTGGGCGATCTGAATCGACTGGCCTGATGTTAAAGTATTTGATGGCTTTCGTGATCCTAGCCGGAATCGTTCTTCTTTCTACATTCTACTGGATGAACCGAAGAGTCCTCGTCGACAAGCGGTACTACGATCCAGAAGCAATGGGCGAAAAGAAGAAAAAGGCTAAACTTTCTCTTACTGAAAGTTTCAAGTACATCATGAGATCTCCGTATATCGGTCTGATTGCACTTCTCGTTCTCTCCTACGGTATTTCCATCAACCTCTTCGAAGGTATTTGGAAAGGACAGATCAAAATCGCTTACCCAACAGAAGTGGAGTACAACCGTGTTATGGGTGGACTATCTACTGTCACGGGAGGCTTTGCAGTTATCCTTATGCTCGTCGGTAGTAACTTACTCCGTCGCTTCAGCTGGAAAACATGCGCGATCATCACACCTGCAGTACTATTGACGGGCGTTCTGATCTTCTTTGGTGTTATCTACTACAATAACAATCTAGTTCCTGAAGGAATGAATATTGTAAGCGCACTTAAAGGTGGAATGGTCCAGAAAGAGCTGATCGTCTTCGCGGTCTTTGTCGGACTTGCCGTCAATGCATTCGGAAAAGCTGTAAAATACTCACTCTTTGATCCTACCAAAGAGATGGCTTATATTCCGCTCGACCAAGAGCTGAAAGTCAAAGGTAAAGCAGCTGTGGACGTCATTGGAGGAAGAGGAGGCAAATCTTTAGGCTCCTACACTCAAATGGGCTTACTCACAGTATTCTCTGGAAGTGCTCTCTATCAACTCGTGCCGATCATTGCGCCGATCGTTTTAGGTATCGTCGTGATCTGGCTCATATCTGTATTGGGCTTAAGCAAGCGTTTTGTTGCTTTGACTACTGCTCAAGCAGAACCTGAGAAGAAAGAAGCTACCCCAGAAGAAGCTGCAGCTAAAGCAGCTGAAGAAAAACCAGCTTCTTCAGCAGCTGAGATCAGCAGCTAGGAAAACACTGGCTGTTAACTCACAAGTGCAAACCCATGAGGGATTTTCCCTCATGGGTTTTTTTATGCTTTGGATTGAATCAAACATCGCCCGAAAGGAACTCGCCTGTAATGAAATAAAATGCCCCTTTGCAGAGCCATTTCCAGAGAATGAGAACGCTGCAGTATAGTAATTCTCTCATCCGCACACTGCACCCAACCCTCTCTAGTCTTTAGATAGGTAAAGTAGACACCCTGCCGCTCCCCGTCCGGGCGAATTTCCAAAAAAGCATCCAGCTCTAAACAGACACACGCATCTTTGAACACATACTGCCGCCTCAAGCTGCCCCCCTTAAAAAGAAGCTCCGGATGTTTCCTCGCCTCCGCGTTGTAAATCCCCTGCAGAGAGACGAACCACTCGAAAGAGTGCTCCTTTTTCGCTTCGATGAGCGTTTCGAAAGGCCATTCCGAATCCCAGAGAATCTGCCAAGAGAGCCTCTGCCAGCGCGAAGAGGCAGCACTCTTCCAGATACATTGAATGACCTCATCGAGATTCACCACCAGATCCCTGACTTTCAGAAGATGAGGAAACTTTCCAAGAAGCGCATCAGCCACCTGCCCTCCAACGGCTCTCGATACAATCTGATTAGCCTCTAAATCCTGAAAATAGAGATCGGAAAACTCGCTGAGTGACTGAAGGCTTTTAGGAACATAAGAGAAGATTTCGCGCGTTGTTGGAATAAAGAGAAGAAACTGCATGAGAGCATTGACCCACAGATGCGCATCGCATCGCTTCAAGCCAATCGGAAAATAGAGAGAAGGAACCCGTACATTTTTAGCGGATTTCTTTTTCTTTTTTAAT
>JAJFMM010000024.1 GCA_021772165.1 Chlamydiota bacterium
CTGCAAGATGCGGCGAAGAAAGTTGATCTCGTCTACTTATCTCCCGACCCTGACCGCGAAGGGGAAGCGATTGCGTGGCATATTGCTGCTATCTTGCCTAAAGGGACTAAATACAAACGCGCTGCATTCCAATCAATCACCAAAGCCGCTGTGCAGCAGTCACTAGACAATCCTCGCGACATCGACCTGGATCTAGTGAATGCTCAGCAAGCGCGCAGACTCCTCGACCGCATCGTGGGCTACAAAGTCTCACCCATCCTAACTCGCAAGGTCCGACGAGGAGGGGGCAAAGGATCTTCTGCTGGCCGTGTTCAGTCTGTCGCCCTCAAGCTTGTAGTCGATCGTGAAAGAGACATCGAGAAGTTTCTCCCAGTAGAGTACTGGAATATTGAAGGAATCTTTTCTCCCACCGATTTCGAGTCTTCTTTTTCCGCCTATGTCCATTCAGTCGACGGTCTAAGAGTCGAAAAAGAGAAGGTAGGAGATAAGGAATGTTACCTAATTTCCAATGAGACCACGGCGACTCAAGTTTATGATCGTTTGAAAAGCTCCTCTTTTCTTGTCGACTCAGTCGAGAAAAAAGAGAAGAAGCGCAATGCACCAGCGCCTTTTATCACCTCAACGCTGCAACAAGAGGCAAGCCGACACTACGGTTTTGCTGTTTCGCGCACAATGAGCATCGCACAAGAACTCTATGAAGGTATTGATCTCGGGAACGAAGGCGCTGAAGGTCTTATCACGTATATGCGTACCGACTCCGTCAATATCGTTCCTGAAGCCATTGCGGCTGCACGAACCCACATTGGCAAGGAATTCGGAGCCGACTACCTTCCCGATAAGCCTAGGGTTTTCTCCAGCAAAAAGAGCGCACAAGAAGCCCACGAAGCGATACGCCCTGCCAACTTGTCGAGAACTCCTGAGAGCATCAAAGCACACTTGAGCATTGAGCAATTCAAACTCTATCAGCTCATCTGGCGCCGCTTTATTGCATCGCAGATGACTCCAGCAATCTACGATACAGTTACCGCAGATATCGCTGCTTCAAAAGAGATTATGCTCCGAGCTACAGGCTCGACCATGAAGTTTGCTGGTTACCTAGCAGTTTACATGGAAAAGAAAGATATAGGCGAAGAGGAGGAGAGCATCAAAATCTTGCCTCCGCTTGAAGAGAAAATGTCTCTAAATATGCTCGATCTCACCTCAACGCAATCTTTTACGAAGCCACCTCCGCGTTTTACAGAAGCTTCTCTGGTTAAGGAATTAGAGCGACTCGGAATCGGTCGTCCATCTACCTATGCGGCGATCATGAATAAGATCCAGAGCCGCGACTATACCACGAAGGAGAGCCAGGCGCTCAAACCTACAGAACTCGGAAGAATCATCTGTGTGATGCTCGAAGAGAACTTCGCTCCGATTATGGATGTGACGTTTACAGCGAAGATGGAAGATCAACTCGAACAGGTCGCCGAACATAATAAAGATTGGAAAGATATCATTCGGGAGTTTTGGAAAGACTTCTTGCCTCTCGTAGAAAAGGCTGCAAAAGACGCTGTTGTTCCTAAGATCGAGACGGATCTCGACTGTCCAAAATGTGGCCAGAAGCTGCAGAAAATTTGGGCGAAAAAAGGCTATTTCTACGGATGCGGCACCTATCCCACCTGCGATTATACATCACCCATCGAAGCGATGGACTTCAAAAAAGAAGACTACGATCCGAACTTCAATTGGGATCAACCCTGCCCAACCTGCGGCTCCAGAATGCTTCTTCGCCACGGACGTTTTGGACCTTTCCTCGGTTGCACGACCTATCCCGAATGTAACGGAATTGTCAACGTACCCAAGAAAGGCGAGCAGATTTACGAAGCGGGCGACATGCCTAATTGTCCAGCGAATGGCTGTGATGGCCGTATTACGCCTCGTAAATCCCGATTTGGCAAAACCTTCTTCTCCTGCTCTAATTATCCCGATTGCGATGTCATCGCCAATTCACCCGAAGAGCTGACAACAAAATATCCTAACCACGACAAAACTCCTTATGTAAAGAAAAGCCGCTTCAAAAAGAAGGGAGCTGCAGCTTCTAAGGGAGACGCCAAGAAGAAAACAGCCGCTAAGAAGAAAACAAAGAAGAAGTCCAACCAACCGGCCCTCAAACTTTCAGCCGAGCTCACAGATGTCGTTGGCGAGCCTAGCCTTTCCCGCCCGGAAGTCATCAAAAAAGTGTGGGAATATATTAAATCCAATGAGCTTCAGGATCCAAAAAATAAGCGCCTCATCCAACCGGATGACAAACTGGCTAAGGTATTTGGAGGCAAAGACGCCATCGATATGATGAAAATTTCAGGACTCCTCACCAAGCATCTGTCTTGATGATTCCTTGACACAAGTAAGACATTTCCCTATACCTTCTTCAAATAATCTTTATGGAGGATTTGGTTATGAATATCTTGCTTCTACCTATCGTTGCTGCTCAATTAGTACTCTGGTCCGATCGTGCTGATTTTTGGAATCCAGATTCTATCTCGCAGCAAACAGAAGAACTCGACAAAAACGGACAGATTGATCCGATGCCTAATTTCCCTGAATTCATAGGGAAACGAGTGCTTATGTTGATCCACGGCTTTAACAATACTGCCGACGAGGCGCTCATGACCTATGATCTCGTCAATGAACACTTCTCTCATTTACGAGATGAGGCGGGAGAAGAGCTCTACGATGTCATCATAGGGTATTTATGGCCTGGCAATGACAGTCGACTTGACTATTTCGCAGCAAAAAAAC
>JAJFMM010000025.1 GCA_021772165.1 Chlamydiota bacterium
ATTTGTTATAGGACGATCCATGAGAAAACACTCCAGACGTTAGATGTAGGAGGAAAAATTTTAAGCCTTTTGTTGGGTTTTTACCAAACAAAAGATCTCCCCTCCCTACGCCGACAACTCCTTAACCAGGGACTTAAAGAGATCCTCTCCATCTGGACCTTGCAGGTTTTCGACAAAGCCGCGAATGATACCCACCGTTTCTTTGATCCTCTCATATTCTGCTAACATTGAACACGTACCGATGCCCTGGAGTCGAAAGAAGCGCTGAATGGAACCATACCTTGGATTGAGGACGAGCTGATTGATACGAGCTCTAAGAGCTTCTACCTTCCCCTCTAGGATGGCGTTATAGGCCATGAGCTCCTCATCGTCTTCTACTTCCTCTTCTTCGGGCAAATGGTCGAAAAATTCTTCTTCGAGTTCCAAGAGAGCAAATAGATCTCTATCTTCGTAAGCCAAGGCGATTCTTTTCATGGCCTCTTCCTTCCAAACCTTCATCTCTTCATCCTGTTCTAGATCGGGATGCAGGGATTTTACGAGACGTTTGTAAAGCTTGGTGATGCTTTTCTTTTTTATTTTTTTCTCTTCAGTCTGCTCTTCTTCGCTTTGGATCTGTTTTTTAGTTTTCCTCTCTTCTTGCGCGCCGCCTCCACCAGAACCTCCGCCTCCACCAGAACTAACCTCTTCCTCTTTCTTACTAGAGACCTTAGTAGGCTCTTCTTGGCGAGTGAGTTGCTGATGCATTCTTTTGAGATCTTTGGGAAGACCCTCCATCCCGAGAGACGGAATAAGTGAGTTGATTTCGCTTAAGATCAACTTCTCTAAAACAAGCAGATCTTCTTTTGGTAAGCGCATAGTTGGAGACATGTAGAGATGACAGTAGCTCGTGGCTCTTTCGATCACTGCCTCGAGGAGACGACGCTCTTCGGGTGCAATTTTCTCAAGATAAAACAGCAAGCATTCGTCTAGCTGTTTACTAATCTCTTCTTGCTTTTCAGAGAGGCCCTTAATTTCTTTAACTAATTGACTATGCTTTTCACGATCATCAGCACAATCTTGATCCACTTTTCTTTTCATACTCAATAAAACCACTACATTAAAACACTCTTATAACACAAAACCAAAGAAGTTAAAGCAAATTTGATTCTTCTACCAGAAAAGTTCTTAGTTGTTCCTCTACCCGCTTTCCCTTATCCTATATAGCCATGAGCCTCCTGATCAGCTGCCAGTCCATCTCCAAATCCTTTGCGACAAAACGCCTTTTCGAAAATCTCTCTTTGAGTATTGCGTCGCAAGAGCGTATCGGACTGATCGGTCCCAATGGATCGGGCAAATCCACCCTGCTGAAAATTCTCGCCGGTGAAGAGACGGCGGACAGCGGAGCGCTCTCTCCCAAAAGAAATCTTAGCATTGGCTACGTCCCACAAACATGCGACTTTCCGGACCTTTCCCCGCAAACCATCCTGATCAATGCTCTCAAGAAAGACGCTCTCCCCGACTATGAGAAAGAGCGCCTCGCCGAAATGTGGCTGAGCAAACTCGGATTCTCCGGCAATGAGAGCTCTGCAAACGCCCTTTCCGGCGGCTGGAAAAAGAGACTTTCGATGGCCACCGCTCTGATTACGACACCCGATCTGCTGCTGCTCGATGAACCGACCAACCATCTCGATTTAGAAGGGATCCTCTGGCTAGAAAAATTTCTGACGAGAGAAGCTCCGACCTACCTCCTCGTGAGCCATGACCGCTATTTTCTGCAGAATACCGTCAACAAAGTCGTCGAGATCAATCCGGTCTATCCGACAGGACTCTTTTCGATCGACGGCTCCTACGCCAATTTCCTCTCGAAAAAAGAGGAGTTTTTACAAGGGCAGCTGCAGCATGAGCGCTCGCTTGCCTCGAAGGCGAGAAAAGAGATCGACTGGCTGAGACAGACGCCAAAAGCGAGAACCACCAAATCGCAAGCGAGAGTCGACGAAGCCCACGATCTGCTCAAAGAGCATTCGGCAGTCCGATCGAGAAACCGAGAGAAACGAGCGAGCATCGATTTTGCAGCGACCGAGAGAGAAACAAGAAAACTACTCAGCGCAAATAACCTCTCGAAAAGTGCCGGAGACAAACTGCTCTTTGAAAAACTAGACTTCATCCTATCTCCCGGCAGTCGCATCGGCCTGATGGGACCTAACGGCTCTGGAAAAACAACGCTGCTCCGCATGCTAGCGCAAGAGATCTCTCCCGATGTGGGCAAAATCAAACCCGCCGACGAACTCAAAGTCGTCTATTTCGACCAGCACCGCGCACAACTGCCCAACGACATCTCGCTGAGAGAAGCCCTTTCTCCTAAAGGCGACTACGTAGAATTTCGCGGTAGACCGATCCACGTCAACGGCTGGTGTAAAAAATTCCTCTTTTCGCCCGACCTGCTCGATCAGCGCATCGGCACACTCTCCGGCGGAGAAAGAGCGCGCATCGCCGTCGCCCATCTCATGCTACAGCCTGCAGATCTGCTTCTACTCGATGAGCCGACCAACGACCTCGACATCCCCACGCTCGAGACATTGGAAGAGAGCCTCCTCGATTTTCCGGGCGCGCTGGTACTCATCACACACGACCGCTGCATGCTCGATCGCGTCTGCAATTCGCTGCTCGCACTCGGCGAACCGGAGCACACCGAATTCTACGCCGACTACGCTCAGTGGCAAGCCTCTCTCAAAACCGCCAGCGCTCCGGTCAAAGAAAAGAAGAGCCCAACAAAACCGACCGGCGCCAAACTCTCCTACAACGAGAATAAAGAGTATGGACAGATCGAAGGAAAGATCGAAAAGTTAGAAGAGAAGCTCCGCAGCCTCAATGAGCTGCTCGAAAAAGATGAGACCACCCAAAACCCGAAAAAACTCCAAGAAGTCTGTACTGCGATCGGACTGGTTGAGACGCAGGTCGAACAGCTCTACTTACGCTGGGAAGAGCTCGAACAAAAACAGAGCCGCTCTCAATGAAGCCGCTGCTCCTACTCTGCCTCCTCATAGCCTCCTCTTGTATGCGCACCTCTAATGAAACCGCCCATTTCGAGGAGCACCAGCAGTTTCACACCTGCAACACGGCAGATGGCAGCTACCGCTTTCGCTACATCGAAGAGGGCCGAGGCCAAAAGCAGATCGTCTTTCTCCACGGATTTGGCGCGAACACCTTCACATGGCGAAGCCAGATCAAGCGCTTTGCCGCGCAAGGCTACCATGTATGGGCCTTTGATCTGATCGGATTTGGACAGAGCGACAAACCCCTCGACATCGAATACAACCTAGCCCTCTACCGCAAACAGACGCTCGATTTCATGGATGCGATGGGGATAGAAAAAGCGCATCTCGTCGGCCATTCGATGGGAGGAGAGATCACACTCTCCCTCGCCATCCATGCGCCGGAGAGACTCCTCTCTATGACTCTCATCAATCCGGCGGCCTACCCCTTCGATCCACCCTATTTTTCACTCGTCAAACGCCTCGGCCCCTTTATCTCACCACTGCTCAATCGCGACCTGATTTATAATGCGCTCACAAGACTCTATTACAACCCGGATCTGATTACAGAAGAGCAGATCGACGCCTACTGGCAGCCCCTTGAATCGCAGGCGGCAAGACTCTGCTCACTGAGAGTCCTCTCACTTCTAGAGCCGGAGAATCTAGAGCGTCAAAGCGAACTCTATACCAATATCCGTCTCCCGACACTGATCGTCTGGGGCAGCGAAGATGAGTGGATCCCCCTCGAGCATCTAGAGCGGTTCCGAAAAGACATGCCCCATGCAAAGCAGCAGATCGTCGAGGCCTGCGGACACGCCCCCCAAGAAGAGCAACCCGATATCCTTAACCCACACCTCTCCCGTTTTTTCCGATCTTTATAAAACACCCTCCCTGCCAAATCTATTAAAATAATTCATGCCATTTAATTTAAATAACTACTTTTGTATAATACTAACTATGACTTATCAAACAAACTGGATAGAAAAGCAATTCCACTGGACAGAAATACTTTCTGACCAGAGTGAATTAAAACATATCTACAGACCGATTGTTAATACTTTGAATGGAAAGCTTTACGACGACAGCAAGGTTTCTCTTGTAGCTAAAAAATTTTTACTACTTCTTGTAGCAAGACCCTTTCATACGCTTGCAAAAACGCTGTATCACGCATGCCTTCCCATTTCTCTACCACTCGAATTTTATTTAGCCGCAAAAAAAGAAACAAATAAGGATTTCCAACACCAATTCAAAGCTGGAATCATTGGATGTGTGAAAAGCGCATTAGACATCATTCGAACACCGCTATATGAAACCGCCTTAATTGTATGCTCTCTATTCGGAGTATTCCTAGGTACGATCAAATCGGAAACAATTTATAATTTACGAGCACTAACAGGAAAAATCGAGCTCTCATTTCTTTGGGATAATAAAAAATCGCCCTGGATGCTCACTCCTTGTTTTCAACCGCGCGATACTCTTTTTCAGAACCTGGAAAAGAGTGGAAGGAGAGCAAAAACAGAGCCGGATACAAACTATGACAAACCAAACCGCAAAGCTGAAACCAATCTAGCGCGATCTATATTCCAAGAGAGACGTAATCGCAGATTTCTTATTTACTGTTACCAACACTGGCCTAAAGATATCCCATTGGATAGCGCCACCTATAAAATCACTTGTTAATCTCCCCCCTTTAGAAAAAGAAACAAACCTGCTAGTCTAAATTCATGGGCTACACGTTTACTGACCAGATTTACGCAATTGTTGATCCTACTCTTGGCATCAAGGTGAGACAAGAAACGCCGCAAACAGAAGCGAAGCGCACCCACTATGCCTACGGCGCTCTGCGATCAGTTTGCCATTATCAAAACGATCACCTTCACGGACCATCGCGTTTTTTTGCAGAAAACGGCTACCTACTTTCTGAAACTTGGTTTTGGGAAGGAAAAAAGCTGGGCACAGCACGCCTCTACTACGCAAGTGGAGCGCTCTATGCTTTGATGCGCTATCGCGACGGAAAAAAAACGGGACGACATGACTATTTCTATGAAAATGGTCGTCCGAAAACGCGGACGCAATTTCAAGATGACGTGCTGCATAGAGAGACTCAGCT
>JAJFMM010000026.1 GCA_021772165.1 Chlamydiota bacterium
GAGCGGCTATATCTCGGAAGAAGATAGAGGCGCGGCTATCTACAACGCAACCGAAAATGGATACCCGGAGATCGTTACCGCCCTACTCGATAACGGCCCCATTACCTGCAATGACAGAGGGATCGCTGCGTGCAGTGCTGCGAAGTTGGGCTATCTGGATATCCTGATGGCTCTACTTGAAAGCGGCAACATCCATAACGCAGACAGAGAGATGGCAAAGGATGAGGGACAACACCACCCGGAAATTGTGAGATTTCTTATAGCCAACTCATTGCCTCCGGAGGATCTTGAGCTGACCGAGGATGAGAGAGGAAAGGAAGTCTCGATCGCAGCTCACCACAAAAACTTGAATCGTGTAAAGGAGCTGCTTATGAGCGGCCCCATCTCAGAGAAGGCAAGAGATCAAGCCATCCTAATTACCTCTACAGATGGATTCCCGGATATCCTGGACGAACTTCTGCACCATACTGGCTCCATCTCAGAGGAAATCAGAAATCAGGCAGTGCGAATTGCCGCTGTAAACGGACACGCAAACATCTTGCATAAGCTATTTAACAATGGCCCCATCTCAGAAGAACTTAGAGGGCAAGTAGCCCGAAAGGCGGCTACAAATGGAGATCGGAGCGTCCTAATGGCTCTTCTTGATAACGGACCCATTACAGATTACAGAGGCATAGCAGTTTATGAAGCTGCCACAAACGGACACCTAGGCGTTGTCCTCCTACTGCTGAATAACGGCCCCATCAGAGACCCCTACAGAGGCTTTGCCCTCTATGGGGCTGCAGAAAACGGACACCTGGACATCCTCAACGCCCTTCTTACCAGCGGCCACATCTCAGTTGCAGAGAGAGCTGCGGCAAAACATGCGGGGCGAAAACATCTGGATATTATCAACGCCCTTACAACCACCCGCTTAAGGAAGGCCTGATGGAAAAGGATTGAAGCAATTCCTTTTTGAGCCCTATGCTCAGTGAATGACTTCGCTTCAAGCACTTCTTCTCGGCATCATTCAAGGTATTACGGAATTTCTTCCGGTCAGCTCTTCGACTCATCTCGCTCTCGCCAAGCGACTGATGGGCATTGAAGGCTCAGAGAGTCTTCTCTACTTCGACCTCGTCTGCCATCTAGGAACTCTGCTCGCGCTTCTTTTCGTTCTCTGGAAAGATGCACTTCGAGCTTTGAGCCAAGTCCGATCGATCGCTCTCTTCGCGCTCGCGCTCCTGCCCCTCATTCCAGCTTACTTCCTTCTCAAGCCTCTGAGAGTCTATCTAGCCAGTGACGCCGGCCTCTTTCTGATCTGTACATCTCTTCTATTATTTATCGCCTCTTCGAAGCACATATCAGCAAAAGAACTTCCTGCAAAGCCAAAATGGCGCGATGTGTTATGTATCGGAATAGCTCAAAGTATGGCGCTCTTGCCAGGGATGTCGAGGAGTGGCACCACGATTGCCGCCGCGCGCATCTTAGGCTGGGAATGGACGCAGGCTGCACGATTTTCCTTTCTGCTGGCCATCCCGACGATTTTAGGGGGCGCCGCGATTGAAACGCTCCGCTCCGGTAGTTTTAGCGGCAATCTACCTTTGGGCCTCTGTGCAATTGGCTTTGTCTCCTCGTTCGCCATCGGACTAGGATCGCTTCGCCTCTTGCTTTGGATCCTGGAAAAAGGCTCCTTAAGACCGTTTGCCTGGTACTGCTTAATCGCAGGCCTCTTTGCAATGATACTATTGAAATGAAGAAAAAGACCAAAAAAACAAAACAGCCTATAAAGAAAGAGCCGAAGAAGCTGCCGCCCGATGCAAAAGGGCTTCTGCTAATTGCACTCGGCGCTCTGGCTCTGCTCGCCCTCATCACTTTTGACATTGAGCGTCCTCAGGGAAATTGGCTCGGCTTTCTCGGCTATGGCGTCTCTCTCGGCGTTAAATGGACCTTTGGTCTCGGCTCTTACCTGGTTCCTCTCTATCTGTTCTGGTGGGGAAGACGTCTTCTGCGCGCACAAAAAACAACCTACTTCGCAACAGATCACCTCTATTTTCTCGTTCTACTCGGATCGATCTGCGTTCTCCTCAGCGTCTTTGCCGAATCCTTTCCCGATCGAGCTGAGAGCTTTGAAAACAAAGTCATTACAGAAACCGTTATCTTTCAATCGCCCTATCCAAGAACCATCGCTCGCTACTATCTCGGCGGCGTCCCCTCCTACTTTCTGTTCCGCGATCTGCCTTTCGTCAATCTGCAGCAAGTCCTGAGCACCATTGGCACCACACTCATCTTCTCATCGCTCTCTCTCGTCTCTTTTCTTCTTTTGACGCGCGCACGGATCTTCACAGGCATCTCTCTTTTAGCGCAGGCTCTCTGGATCCTCTTGACACGTCCTAAGAAAAAGAGCCCACCCGCGCAACAACAAAAGACAATCTACGCCGGTCTGCCACAGATGCAGCCGAAAGAGGAAAAACCGAAACCGGAGAAAAGAGCAGAGCCGCCCATCGGCAAACTCTCCCAAATTCTGAAAACAGAGAAGAGGGAGCCGGCTCCTCCCAAAGAGAAGAAGAAAGTAGAAGCTCCTCCGGCAGAGCCTGTTGTACATCTACCGGTCAAGTATGATGGCTCCTATAAACTGCCGCCCCATGGCCTACTCTCTACGCCTCAACAAAAACTCGACCAGCCCGCCCTGAAAAAAGACCTCAAGAGGCAAGCCGCTGTTCTCGAAGAGACGCTCCATAGCTTTGGTATCGATGCAAAAGTGGGCGAAATCAATAGCGGCCCCTCGATCACCTCCTTCGAGGTGCATCCTTCCATCGGCGTGAAAGTGCAGAAGATCAAAGCACTGGAAAATGACATCGCTCTCAATTTAGAGGCCAAATCGATCCGCATCGTCGCCCCGATTCCAGGAAAAGCTGCCGTCGGCGTCGAAGTCCCTGCACTTCATCCACAAGAAGTGAGCTTTAGAGAACTGCTGCAATTCTACCAGCAGAAAGGTCGCCGGATGCAGATCCCGATCCTACTCGGTAAAGGCGTCAGTGGCGAGCCCGTTTTTTCTGACCTTTCCCGCATGCCACACCTGCTCATTGCAGGCGCCACCGGCTCTGGAAAATCGGTCTGCGTCAACACGATTGTCCTCTCCATCTTGATGAATGCGCGCCCTGAAGAAGTGCGCCTGCTCATGATCGACCCAAAGAAAGTGGAGCTTACGCAGTATTCTCGCCTCCCACACATGATCGCGCCGGTCATCACCGAGCCGCACGGCGCCTACGCCGCGCTCCAATGGCTGGTTCGAGAGATGCAGACGCGCTATGAGATCCTCAAACAACTTGGCCTGCGTAACATCGCATCGTTCAACTCGCGCAAAGTCAAACCCGACTTTGAGAGCTCACTGAGCATTCCGATCCCCTCACAACTCCCCTATATCGTTGCGATGATCGATGAATTTGCCGATCTGATGATGGTCTCGAGCGCCGATCTAGAAACACCGATCGCGCGTATCGCCCAGATGGCTCGCGCTGTCGGCATCCATCTAATCTTGGCTACCCAGAGACCGTCTCGCGAAGTGATCACCGGTATCATCAAAGCAAACATTCCGTGCCGGATCGCCTTCAAAGTAGCCAGCCGCATCAACTCCCAAATCATCCTCGATGATGTCGGCGCAGAGAGCCTGCTGGGCAGTGGCGACTGCCTCTTCCTTCCACCCGGCTCGTCGCAGCTGCTAAGAGCCCAGGGAGCCTACATCAGCGATGAAGACATCAACCGCGTCATCCAACATGTCAGCCTACAATCTGAGCCCAACTACCTCATCCCCTCTTTCGACGCGATGCGCACCCTCGATCCATTCGGTAATGAGAGCGAGCAAAAAGGGAAAGACGCTCTTTACGATCAAGCTCTAACGATCGTAATGAATACTAAGACCGCCTCAACCACCTATCTGCAAAGAAAGCTTAAGATCGGCTATGCACGTGCAGCGAGTCTCATCGATGAGCTAGAAGAAAATGGAGTGGTGGGACCTCCCGAGGGAAGCAAACCGCGCCGTGTACTTACGGGAGCGGGAATGGCGGATCTCTTCGAAGAAAATGAACAGGATTAGAGACCTTGCTTTGGTAAGCAATCGAAACTTTCGCCTTCGAGGCGGCCTGATTCAATGCATCACCCACAATCTTTAAAGCGAGCTCTTCCGAATTGCATTCACCGGAGAGATGTGCCAGATGTACATGCTTGAGTCCATCGTGAGAAAGGGCCGTGAGTAGCTCTGCACACGCTTCATTGGACAAGTGCCCCTGCCTGCCCAGAACACGATCCTTGTACACAGCGGGCCGTGGACAGGCGTGCACCATGGAGGGCTGGTGATTCGCCTCGATATAGAGATAGTCACAGCCTTCGAGCATCTTGCTCACCATGGAAGTAACATACCCTAAATCCGCGCAAAATCCGACCGTATTTCCCATCGCAGTAACTCTAAATCCAACAGGATCTGACGTATCATGAGGAACGCTAAACGGAAGCACCTCTAAATCCCCGAAGGAAAAAGGTTCACCGGTTGTAAAAATCTTGAAACGAGGCCGGCAATTGAGAATAGAAACGATCGATTTTGCCGTCTCCGCATTGGCAAGAATAGGGATCTTCCACTTTTCTGAAAGAATAGCCAGACCCTTGATGTGATCCGTATGCTCATGCGTGACTAAAATCGCCTGAATGGTTTCAATCCCAACATCAATTTCAGCGAGCTTTTTCGTAATGGCCAATGCAGAGAGTCCTGCATCGATCAGGACGCGCGTATTGGGCGTCCCGAGAAAGATCGAGTTGCCTTTAGAACCAGATGCAAGCGGACAAAAACCATTCATGGTCGAACAACATACTTCTTTCTGGAAAATATCTCAAGAAAGGACAGGATAGACAAGATCGCCATCGGGGGGAAGATTTGGAGGATTAAACCAAATGTATGCGGGGAAAAGTGGCCCCGC
>JAJFMM010000027.1 GCA_021772165.1 Chlamydiota bacterium
ATAAAGTAACGGCGAGAAAAGGACTCTTGTAAGGTTGCGGCTCGAAATGAGGCGTAGGGAGTTGTAGTTCTGCTTGAGACGGTAGACTCGGCGCCTCCAACAAAACCTCATCGGCATAAGAGAGAGAAGAAGCAAGAAGAGCTGCACAGAAGAACTGTTTCATCGATAAATCCTTTTTTTCCGCAAAAGTATAAAGCAGAGGCGCAGTTTTTCACTAGGGAAGGTCTGGATAACTCGCTTTCTTGGAGATTGCTAGAGATTTCCGACCACACTGCGATTTGCAGAACGAAGTTAACTCTCTTCTAGTTAACGAGTTCGAAAATCCCAGTGTGGTCGGAAAGATCTGCAAGATTCAAGGAATGGGGTTATCCAGGCCTTCACCAACCTTGCCTTTTTAAATCGTCTGCACTATCCAGGAAGAAAAAGGACTACGACATGTTGAACCTCTACATACTGGGCGTCGCACTTGTTTTAGCGCTGATCCACCTAGGCATCAAAAAAGACACACTGACCCGCGAGGGAATCATCGATCTCTTTCTCCTCTATTTCCTGGTTTTTTCGGCAGGGGTACAGGGAGTGATCTCTTTTGTAGGGAACATCTTTTTTGCAGATCAAGTGGCAACGATGATGGGCTGGCCACTCGGCAGTCCCTTTCAATATGAAGTTGGGATGAGCCACGGAGCGTGGGCACTGCTTGGATTTCTCTGCATACGCTGGCACACCGCCTTTTGGCTTGCGACCGGACTCGGCTACTCCTTTTTTCTTCTAGGAACAGCCGTCGATCATATACGCCAGATGATCTACGCAGGCGACTACGCAGCGCATAACACAGGTGTTATACTTCCCGATGTTTTAGTTCCTATTGTTTTGCTTACGCTTTTGTATATGAAATTCAAGTACGACGCTTCTTGATTGCTTTTTGTTTAGTAGTCCTTGTATAGTTCCTGTTTTGTAATAACAGGAAACTAAAATGAAGAAGAACTGCTATCTCGTGAATTATCCATGCATGCCCAGAGAGCACCTATTGACCTCGTGGGAAAAGAATGAGAGATCAAAACCCTTTGTAGAGTTAACAAGGGGAATCCTCGACAGTGGCTACAACTGCATCATTTGCGACAATGGATGGGACGGCTCAAACATAGAAAATGTTGGCGCTGTTATTCTCCTCAACAGCGACCTCAATGATACACTTCTGCACAACCTTTCAAAGATCTCTAAAAACAGATGCTTTCTCGTCGTCCTCGAGCCACCGAACATGGACCGCTTCGTGCCGCACTACGATCCAAAGCTCAAAGAGATCTTTGGAACGATCTTCATGATGTTTGACGAGCTGGTGGACAATGAGACCTTTGTGAAACTCTACCATTGGCAAGCTTGCAGCCAAGTTGTACCGGAGAGCATTAGCTATCGTCAGAAGAAGTTTTGCACGATGGTGCAGATGAATCGGAGCAGCGACCATCCCGACACACTCTTCAATGAGAGAAAAGCCGTCGCCGAGTACCTAGGCAAAGATCCTCAGTTTGATCTCTACGGGCCCGGATGGGATGGATACAAAGCCTGGAGAGGGGAGCTAGATACAGATAAGCTCGACACACTCAAAAACTACAAATTCACGATCTCCTATGAAAACACGCGTGACAGACCCGGCTTCATTACAGAGCGGATCTTCGAGGCGTTCTATGCAAAATGCGTACCGATCTACTGGGGGACGCCGGACATAGAGAAATACGTGCCGCAAGAGGCGTTCATTAACCGCATGCACTTTCCCTCGAACAAAAAGCTCTACGCCTATTTAAAAGAGATGGATGAAAAGACCTATAACGCCTATGTCCAAGCGGGACAAGAGTACTTACAATCTCCCTATGTGAAAGAGCACTATGCACTCGATAGCTTTGCGAAATCGATTCTGAAAAGGGTCAAAGAAAGAGCCTCGTGAAAGAGTTAGAAATCGGCTTCAAAAAAACAAGAATAATTTGAAGCCGACTTCCTTGAAGGGTTATGCTGTTTGCAAGGATTCAAAAATGGAAAGCTTAAATTTTCAAAATCTAGTACGAAGCCTTGCCGCTCTTCGCAAAGAAGCTGAATGGCTGGAACTAAAACACAACAATGAAAAGCCTCAGGAAATAGGCGAATATATTTCCGCTCTTTCAAATAGCGCCGCACTTTTAGGACAACATAGCGCGTATATTTTATGGGGTATTGAGGATTCTACTTACAGTATGATCGGAACGAGGTTTCGGCCCAGGAGAGCGAAAGTAAAAGGCCAAGAACTTGAGAGCTGGCTTACATCACTTCTAGATCCGCAAATCGATCTCCGTATTCATGAAGGTGAAGTCGATGGGAAATACATCGTTCTATTTGAATTTGCTCCTGCAACCCACCGACCAATCAGGTTCAATGGTGTTGAGTACATCAGGATAGGAACTTACAAGAAAAAGCTACATGAACATCCTGAGAAAGAAAGAGATCTTTGGAGGATATTGGATCAGACGGTATTTGAGAAAGGAATTGCTCTACAGAATATTCCTGAAGAACAA
>JAJFMM010000028.1 GCA_021772165.1 Chlamydiota bacterium
TCTAGCTTTTCGATTGGGCAAAGAGCTGACGACAAAGGTCGAAGAGCGCGCTCCTTATCAAGAACTCCATTTTTTCTACCATAACCGCTTTATAACCAAACTCAAGAAAACCGACAAAGAGAGCTGGAGCGAAGAGTGGGAAGAAAATGAAGCGAGCTCTCTCCTCGATCTCACTAAATCGGGACTTAAAGATTTTGAAGCCGTCAAGAGAGACCTGCAGTATGAGCTGTTTTCGATCCGCAATGAGTCGGGAAAGCCCTATTTCAATGCGGGATTGATGCGCAACATCAAGCTAGCCTGTTTTGACATAGGCAAAGCCGTATCTTTTGAAGAAGATCCGCTTCTTCGTGTACGTGCGGTGGAAGATCGCGATCTACAAGCATCAGCCGAGCAGATTCTTCACGAGTGCAGCAATGCAATTGAAGATTTCTACAAGTCGGGCAAGCTTCTACAAGAGTTCTCTTTGGCCCAGTATCTGAATATGTCTTTGATGGGGCTATTTTTGGCGGCCAATCCGCGTAACCTGATCCAGAACACATCCGGCAAGAGCTCTCTATCCTACTTTCATGACTTTCAGATGTACTTGCGCAGAGCGATGAACTCAGATGAGTACCAGAGATACATCGCCTATCCTCCGGGCGCAGATGATAAGATCGCAGATATCCTGCTTCAATTAACGCACTCTCTGTCTCGTGCGATTTTTTATCGCCCGGGCGGCGTTAAGCAAGAAGCGATTGGCCTGATCCATCGCTGTATGCGCAAAGGAGAAGAGTCGGATAAAAAAACGGCGATCAAGGGAGATACGCTTTGGAATCGCCTGCTGATCGAGGATGAAAAATTCCGCGCTCTTCTTGTGCAGTTTCCCAATGGACCTCTCTTTAAGATTCTCGATCTGATCCGCGATGAGGAGCTGGAGCTGATGGTGTTTGATCCTCTTCTACAGGACAACCTGCCTCAAAAGGTCTTTGAGATCGAAGGACCCACGAAAAAGGTGTATGTTATCCGCACCGCGTGTCCTACGCGCCAATCCCTGATTCACAAGGCAACGATTGTCGAAGAGTTTCGGGGGCTACTGCGCTTTTATAGCTCAACGAGGCCTAGAAAAAAACATCTGATGATCAACCTACAAGATCGCACATCTTGGCAGGAGATCGCGCGCTGCCAAGGCATGGAAAGGCTGCAGAAGAACGCGGAGTTCAGTGGAGAGCTCGCTGTGGTGACACTGCCGAAAAACACAGATTTCTACTATCAGATCAGCGAGTACTTGAATAGCAACGATGCATCTGATTTTACCAAGCAGTTCAAAGAGCAGCTCTCGAGTCCGGAAGATTGCGGCTTTTTCTTCCCGTCGACTCTGTCTGGAGAGAAATGGACTCAGTTCATTGAGCAGGCCGTCTCGTTTGTGCATGAGCAGATGTTCGATGGCAAGAGCAATCTAACTCGTAGAAATCGAGAAGATTTTATCGAGGTTTTCTATCAGCTGCTTGTGCTCAAGTGCATCGAGCTGATCGAGCCCGATTCGATCAGTTTCAGCTGTAAAGATGCGATCGATACAGGTGCAGGCGCACTAGCTTCTTTTTTTGGATTTCTAAAGATCCTCAGCGGCGACATCGAAAAAGAGGCCGATTTTCTTCGATGGCTTCTCTATACGCCGGCTCTTTTCATTCGAGAGAGATCGATTGATCCGGAGCGCTTCAATCGTGCGATTTCGGCGCTCGAGAGGATTGATGGAGCTGTGCAAGAAAAGGGAGCTAAGTTTCAAAAAGCGCTAGAGAAGCTCTATTCAGTAAAATTTCTCACAGCGCTTAAAGTAAAAAATTAGAACGAGCGGTCGATTCTTTGTGCGAGATTCCCGACAGCAAAACAGGCTTTCGCAGCGAAAGGAGCTACAATCATAAGAATTGCAGTCAGGGCGATTTGATCTGATAGCTGTTGATTAAACGATGCTTCTGGAGAGAGTTGCTTGGATGATGGCCGGTGGCGATCTAATATGTTTAAATTTCCCAAGTACGTTGGTCTGAATGGAGAAGACTTTTGTAGAGCGAAACCGCAGGTGTCGATAGTTAGAACCACACTTGCTGTGGTACCAACACACAATGCGGCATATCCTGCAAAATTGGAGACTTCAGTTACGCTTCGTAGACCGACATGACTCACTGATTTAGCTGTATGTACAGCCGCCTGAGTGATGGCAGAAGCAGATTTTGCTGCTGCATTACCGACGGTTGTAGCGTGATCTTTGATAGATTCAAATTTTGAATTATTTACTTCCATGAAAGCTCCATTTGTTTTGAGGCTTCAATTATGAAGGTAAGATGGATAGAATGGAAGTTAAACAAATGTTTTACTCAAGGACTTCAAATCAGGACAGGATGGACAGGAACGACTTCGTCGGCAGGATACGCATGATAAAAGCATCATCCTTCGTATCCTGCCGCCGCAGGCGATCCTGTCCATCCTGTTCAATTTTCTATTCATCGATTTGGGCGACTAGGTCCTGGTTATAGAGCTTGAGGGAGTCGCCTAGAGATTGTACCTGTCTGAGAAGCTCAGCAAAGTCGCGGCGGAACGCGTCGCTCTGTACAATTTTTACTTTCTCATCATCTTGTTCAGCTCTGTTCATCAGCTCACCAATTCTTCCGAGGGCGACGTTGATGGAGTCGATCTCTCCTTCAAAATAAGTTTTGAATTCATTCGGCGAGTCGAGGGATTTGAGCAGATTGGCGCGCTTGGTGCGGCTGCGCTGCCAGGTTTTGTTGTACTGGAAGAGGATGCCGAAATGGTTGATGTCATTCATCAGCGTTTCAGATTTACTCATGAGCGAATTGAGGCGTAGGTAGAAGTCATCGTTGGCGATGAAACGACCCAGTGTGCCGGAACCTGTAGCTAGATCTCGCGTGATCTTATCGATGTTGTTTAGGGCTTGTGCGCCGTCAGTATTTAGGATTTTTGCGGTCTGGGAGAGCTCGCCAATGAGGCCTGAGAAGCGAGAGAGCATCTCATCGTCGATAAAGGCGCTTTTGATGAGACTTAAGTTATCTGTCAGTGTGTCCACAGAGGTTTTTACAGAGGGCACCAAGTTGATGTCGTGCACTTGGCCGAGGACGCCATCGAGAGATTGAGCGGCGCCTCCGATCGATGCGACTGCATGCGAGATGACCGGTGCATTTTGACCAAACCAGTCGTCGAAGCGATCGATCGATTCTTCTGCTTTCATGGCAACTTTGCCGATGCGCGAGATAGTGTTTTCCAGAGGGTCGACAGAGTTTGCGTAGAAGAGATGCTTTTTGGCCGTAGGCTCTTTTTTATCACTGGGCTTAGGAAGAATGGCGATCGATTTTTCGCCCATGAGACCTGTTGTGCGGATGGCTATTTCGTCTGTCTCGAAGACTTTAATGCGCGAGTCATAGCGTAGGGTCAGCTGGTAGGAGTAGACGCGGCCATCTTTGTCGGTTGCGTCGACACGAGCATTGGGGACCAGCGCGATCTGAGCCACTTCGCCCACAGGTTTTCCAGCATACATGACGCGTGTGCCCTTGTTGATTCCGGCGATATTTGCAAAGCGCACTTGTAGAGATTGGTGCCCATCTCCGACAGTCGGTTTCAGGAAAAAGACAAGCAGTACACCCAAGGCAAGGGCTGAGGCGACGAAAGAGCCAATCAGAATGTTTTTCCAGCGGTCTGTCATGGGATCTCCTTTCTAAGGCAATGCGTAAGGGCATCGCGCATAAAATTAATGATGGGGTCGTTGATCTGGATGAATTCATCCGGTTTGGCTGCGTAGGCGATTTTACCATTTCGGTGCAGAGCGAGGCGATCCGCGATGGTCAGCGCAGAGGCGATATCGTGAGTGACGACGATGCTGGTGCCTTTGAGCTCATTTTGTGTCTGGACGATCAGATCGCTGATCTGCTGTGCGGTCACAGGGTCGAGGCCCGTGGTTGGCTCATCGTAGAGCAGAATCGAGGGGCGGTAGACTAAAAGGCGAGCGAGGCCTGCGCGCTTGCGCATTCCGCCCGAGAGATCGGAGGGCATTTTCTTCTGCGTGCCTTCCAGACCCACTCTTTTCAGGGCTATATCGACTTTTTCTCGGATGTCCGATTTTGTCAGACGCTCTTGAGCAAGAGAGCGGCCATGCTGGTGCAGATAAAAAGCGGTATTTTCCTCGATGTTCATCGAGTCGAATAGAGCAGAGCCTTGAAAGAGCATGCCCATATTGCGCACAGCTTGTAAGAGCTGCTGGTTTTTAAGCTCGGAGATGCGTACGCCGTCGACGTCGATTGTGCCTTTGTCCGGCTGCTCGATGCCGATGATGTGGCGCAAAAGAACGCTTTTGCCCACGCCTGATCTGCCGAGGATAACGAGAATTTCATTCTCGTTTACATCGAGATCAAGTCCTGAGAGAACGGCGTTGCCGTTGTAGGTTTTCCAAAGATTTCTAATGCGAATCATCTGTTAGAGCCAGTCGGTTCTGATTTCTTTGTAGATCATATTGAGTGCCATCGTCAAGAGCAGATCGAAGATCAGAATCAGGACATAGCTAGTAACAACACTCTGCGTAGTTGCTTTACCAACGCCTGCGGCGCCGCCTGTTGTTTTCATGCCTTTGTAGCAGCAGACAGTGACCAGCAGCACTCCAAAGATGGATGCCTTGATGAAGCAGGTCGCAACATCAAAAAGATGGATATGCAGCGGCATGGGGCTGAAATAGTTGGAAGCAGACATATTGAAAAATCCCACAGAGATGAGAAAGCCTCCAAAAATGCCCATGATCGCGCTAAACAGAGTCAAAAGAGGGATCATAATCGAGCCGGCTAAAAAGCGAGGAGCGATCAGATAGCTCCTTGGGTTGACAGCCATCGATTGCAGTGCGTCGATCTGTTCAGTGACTTTCATGGAGCCGATCTCAGCGCACATGGAAGAACCAACTCTGCCAGTGACCATGAAGGCGGTCAGGATAGGGCCGAGCTCGGTGATCATCGATTTTGCGACAAGAACACCTGTCACGCCGGAGAGGCCCTTTTCCCCAAGTTGATAGAAGGCTTGCGCCGCTAGGACAAAGCCTGTGGTAAAGCCCGTGATGGCGACAACGCCGACGGACATCACACCGATGTGGTAGAGCTGTTCACGGACGAGCGTCCATCTCGGTGGGCGGCGCACGATCGAGGCGACCACATCGACGATGAGCGAGATGTACTCTCCGATCATCTCCAGAACACGCAGAGTACTTCTCTTTAAAATAGCTGCAACCACGACACCCTCACTTCGAACAAAGCACGTAACCTACATCCTAGTAAGAATAGGTAATTAAAAAAAGCACCATTAAAAAGAACAGGATAGACAGGATCGCCTGCGGCGGCAAGATTCGCAGGATAAAACTATTTACATCCTGCATATCCTGCCGTCGCAGGCGATCCTGTTTATCCTGTCCCGGTTTTTTCTTCCTTAATTTGAGCTGGCAGAAGCGCTGCGTAAACGCTGGATTTCCGCTTGCAACACTTGAGCAAAGGTCTCCTTGAGATTTCCATCTGACTGTGCTCGGCTCGATTTGTCTTGCAGTTTCTGGTACTGAATTCCTGCAACACCATCATAGCCTTTCTGCGTTGCACTATACTGCGAAGAAAAGAGTTGGCCGAGTTGAGGCGCTTGGTCAGACATCTTTTGTACAAAGAGCTGATCATTTGGATTCTGGATAGCCGTTGAGACCGCAAGAACCACCAGACCAACGATCGCTGTGGCAAGAGCTGCTTTGCCTTGAGCGCGCGTCGCATCGGCACTGCTCATCGTGGCGATGGTGTATTTTTTCTCAAGGTGTGTGATCTCTTGGCGATCTTTTTGCGATATTTGCGAAAAAGTTGCGTAGATGTCGGCTACGAGGCCGGCGAGTCTGCGCATGAAATTGCTGGTAGCTTCGTCTTGATGGATACGAGGCTCTGTGGTTGATGAAACCGGAGTGGTAGTTGTCATAGGTTTGTCCTTATAAATTTAAGGAAGAGATGGCGTTCTTCAGGACGCGATCGATCTCTTCAGCAAGTTGAATTGTTCTGGTGGCTTGTGGGGTGTCCATTTTGATCCCCTCTCGGAGAAGATTCTCTCTAAGAACCACGACCTTGAGATCGGCTAGGAGCTTGGATTGACGCTTGTCAGCCAAGCCTCCACCGAAGCTCATCGACACTTTGAGGCCGCTATTAAGAAGGCCGAGTGAAGAGGCTGCTTTCAGAATCGGTTCGCGAGAGACGGCGAGAAATTTGAGAACGCCCGCATTGTAGGCGCCGATCGTGCCTCCGAAAGAAAGGGCAAGAGATACAGCACTGAGGCCCGTGTCAATTTGTCTTGCGATGTTGATCTGTTTTTCCTGCTCCGCGACAAAGAGGCTCGTCATCCATTGCCAGCTGCCCGTATCGGAGGCAACGCGGTTCACAAGTCCGAGCGCGCCGGAGGCGATGAGAAAGGCTCCGGCTGCAGCGCCTGCTCCCGTTGCCACGCAACCACTGCCAATGACAATCGAGGTGGTCGCTGCGATGTACTGCGTGACTGTCTGCCAGGCGCTCCATTTTACCTTTGATTCGAGCTCTTTTGTGTGGAGCTGCATCATCTGGATCTTTTCGAGGTTGAGAGCCTGTACTCTCCCGAGATCACTTTCGATCTCGCCCTCGATCAGGTTGAATTCTTTTCCCTGCATCCGACTCAGCTCCCGACCGACCTCTAAAATGGGGATCATGTAGTGCGGTTGAGGAATCGGTAGGAAGGCTCGGCTGAACGTTTCGTAGAGGTTGTCGAGAGAGGGAGCCGGGGCGATGCTTGAGGCGCCCGAGATACCCGGAGGAATCGGAGGTGCCAGCTGCGGTTGGAGCGACGTCTCGTCAATCCTGCGTAGGCGGCGTACGGGTTCTGTGGCAGAGACTAACATACATTTCTCCAGCGCTCTTCAAGAGCTGTGATGGACCCTAATAGGGGATGAGTTTCTGATTGGAGCAATCTTTTTGCCTCTTCGAGGGCGAGTAGAGCGTCCTCTTTGTTCTGGAGCGAGGTGGCGCATTCAGCAGCGTGGAAATGCGGATAGGGATTATCCGCATCGAGAAGCGCACTCATCGCCCAAGCTTGGAGCGCCTTTTCATAGCAGGCGCCCTCTTGATGAGCGGCAGCCAAGCCGAACCAGAAGCGCTTTTCCAAAGGGTATTTGGTGCAAAGCACCTGAAACACCTCGGAAGCGTCGCTCATTTTACCGGACTGATAGAGAGCAAAAGCATGTGCGTAAAAAGCCTCGGGATCGATCTCTTGAGTCCCTTCTGCTGCTTGAACGAGAGCATCAAACTCCAATTAACCACCTGCTCGCTGATTTCTGACACACGTTTCATTGAGACGGCTTGCATACTTTTCGATCGTTTTGAGGCAATCGAGGATTGAGTGTAGCTCGTTGATCTTGACCTGGATCTCTGTCGTGAATTTCTTTTGCAGATCGGTCTTGAGGCGGTCGGTATGAGAGCTGATATGCGCTTTGACCTCTGCCATGCGATCGCGGCTCATTTTTCCTTCGTCGCCCTGGAGGATCTCGATGCCGTTTTCTTTCAGTTCCTGGCACATTGCATGGATATCATCGGAGAGCGCTTTCTCGTTATCACCATCCATGTGCACAGCAAACTTTCCACTTAGGTCGATCAGATTTTCAATGGTTCCTTGGATCCCTTTTGCTTCGCCAGCATGTTTTTGGAGCTGATCGTTGTAGCGGCGCTCTGCTTGGAGGCCAATATTGAGCACTTCATAAGCGAGATTGTACGATTTTGACTCTGTGGCATTGCCGGCAGAGAGATGTGCAGGAATCGGTTTGTCAGAAGAGAGATCGTCAGAGATCTTGCCGCTCTGACTGTTGATGCGATCGATCTGATCTTTTTCTTCTGGTGTGAGGGGAGCATCCCCTTGTGGTTGATAAGGACCGGACAGTCCATCTAAATCGAAATCGCCATCTATTGACATGTTTGTTCTCCCTTTTTGCTCTTACGCGCCTTCATCATATCCTTGCAGAAGCATTCGCGCAAGAGGTCTAAATTTTTTGAATCGTGTGACTTAAGGAAGAAATTTTATTTGAGGGTGCCTTAAAGCGCCAGAGAATTATTGAAAAATCCCCCACTAGGGAGACGCTGGGTAATTGCTGTTTTTAAGAACGGGAGAGCAAATCGTAGCGAGATCGAGTTTGGAGGAAGTAGTTAACCTTTTTCCGGTTAGCTGCTTCCGAAAACTCGATCGCAGTAGATTTGATCCCCGAGATTGAAAATATGAATTGCCCAGTCATTCCCTAGAGAAAGTGGGGGGAGGGATTCTGTTAATTAGATGAAACCCATTCTCTATTTTGAACCTGGTTAATTCTCTCGGAAAGATCCAATGGAGCTTTCGGGGTAGGATCTCGACTGTAGTCGGGAGCAACGTAATTAGCGATCAGCTCTACAATTTGCGAAGGCAGTGTCTTTCCCTCAGAAATTAAAAGAGGACTTCTGTTGTGCATAGCTAGCGTAGTTACCGCTAGACGAGCTTGGTCCGAGGGTATTTCCATGATTTTATCAAACAGTTTTTGGGTTAAACGGCTATTAGGTTTCATGTAATCGATTAGAAACTTCGCGTGAGCCCCATTTCCTCGAATCAGTTCCTCGAGATTTTTTTCCGACAGGAGGTTGGCTCCACTTAATCTATTCATTGACTCTGCGAGGTGCTTGGCATTCTCTGGAAATTTGATCAAGATTTCACATTCTTTTTGTGTTATGAAGTGCCGCTGGTATGTTGAGAGGGTATTGAGCCCCTCTTCAAGAGACTTTGCATGCATTGGATTCTTGGCAAGAGACTCTGCGTATGTTGGGTTCTGGGCAAGGAAGTCGTGGATATGTTCGGGAGTTTCTCCCTTCATAGACTTTTCAAACCGATAGAAGAGTTTGAAAGCCTTGGCAAGAGACTCAGATTTATCAGGATTTTCGAAAAAAGCATCGAAATCTTTTTGACTGGCGCGGTATGAATTATCACACAAAGTATGGAATGCTTTGGCAACGGATTCAGTCTTATCTGGACTTTCGAGTGCGCGATAGAAATTGTCTGTTGTTAGGATGATAGCGTCATAAGGAGTCAATGCGCTAGTTACCGATGAAATAGATTGAGCATTCACGGGGCTTTCCATGAGGGCTTTGTAGGTTGTTCGGTTCAGAATATTAGCGCTATGTAAATTAAAGATGATTTTGGCGAGATGTACGGTACTTTCCGGATCTTGGGTAAGGGCTTTGCAAGTTTCTCTTGTCAGGATGCCAGCGTTATTCAAATGAACAAGTGCCTGGCCGAGTCCTTTTGAGTTCTCTGGGCTGACGAGAAGGGCCTTTACGCTTTCTTTCGTAACGAAGTCGTGTATCTTCAAGGAATAGAGCTCTTTAGAGAGAATCAAGGCGTTTTGTGGGCTTTTGATTAGAATTTTGAGGATTTCTAGTGGAGGCGGGGGAGCATGGTGCCAATCAAATGCACAGATTCCCTTAGCGAGAGACAGAGCGTGCTCTGGGCAATCAAGTAGGATCTCTCGAGTTTCTGTCGTCAGTTTACCTTTAGAAGAATGCAAGCAATCGAGTCCACGAGCAAGTTGCTCGGCGTGCTCTGGGCAATCAAGTAGGATCTCTCGGTTCTCTGCTGTCAGTAGGTTGGGCTGTTTTACGTAGTAGCCATCATAGGATTTAGTATCTTCCCATACATAGCCCGGATTCAAGATAGAGAATCCCTTGGCGAGTTCCCCGGCGTGCTCAGGATTATCGATAAGATTCGATAGATTTTCTACTGTTAAGAGATCTTTGTTATCTAAAAAGTTGCTAGCCTTTTTAAGCTTTTCATCGCCACCTTGTTCTATCTCCTTCATGAGAGCATTGATGCTAATTCTCCGCTCAATAGACTCATAGGCTTTAAACGCTAGATAAGGCAAAGCTATGGCCGCTACAGCTAGAACCACGGTGGCCCAAATGGGCAGCGTTGCCTTCACTGCAAGAACAACAACTGATGCTATTAGGACTATTCCCACTCCTCTTGCTAAATTTTTAGCAATTTGAGCAAAACAGCTATGACTCAAAAGGTCCGTTTTTGCGGTTGTTTTGTCTTGAAGTGCGGTATAGTCATTGTTTAAATGACTTTCGTGAGTCCCTGGTTTTGTTGGAGTAATCATATAATGTCCCTTTTTTTTTTTGTTAAATTAAGGGTTAATTATACTGAAAAATAACTATATATTCAAGTTAATATTGGGTTAACTTTGTTGAGCTTTCTTAATAATTGTAGTGCCATTTGATGGCGAACTTACCCTGCTCGATCTGCTGTTGTGAGGCCGCTTCAAAGACGAAGCCATTGGCGAGATCGATCTCGACCGCGAGGTTGGTGCTGCCTGAGCGGAGTCCTTGGGTCACAGACACAAGCACACCTCTTGTTACATACTTACCAACTTGAAGTGAGTAGGCTTCTGCGCCCTCATTGCCGACGGGCGTTGCAACGATGCGCAGGCGATCGACGCCGAGAGAACGTTTGCTATCGCCACTGCTATTGCCGGAGAGCGTGGAGAGTGAATTGACGAGCTGCGCTGCCTGAATCGCGCTGATCTGCGAGAGATCTTGGCCAAAGAGCAGGTAGGAGAGGATTGAGCCCATCGGTAGAGGCGGTTTCGATTGGAAAGAGATCTGTGGCGCGTTGATGTAGCCTTTGAGCCTCGCGATGATGGCGAGGTTCGGCATGTCCAAGTTCGCTGCGATATTGATGATCGGCATCTCTTGCGGCTTTCCTGTGAAGGTGAGTGAGCCTTCTGACAGTTTGAAATCGCGCCCTGAAAAAGAGAAGTCGCCTTTGAGCATGTCTAGTTGTCCTTTTGCTTCCAGTTCCGTGTAGGTGCCGCCGATGCGGAAGTCTCCTTTCCATTCAGATTTGAGTCCTCTGCCTGCGATGGAGATGCCCTCGGGAGCAAAGACGCGGTAGTCGAAGAAGATCGGGTAGCGATTCCGCTCTTCTAAGTTGGCCTCTTGGATTTCGAGAGGTTTTGGCGCGTTGACATATTTGACTTGGAGATCGGGGAGAGCGGGGGGAAGCTGTTTAGGAATCGTGATGTCTCCCTCAAGTACGATCGCCTGTCCGCTGATGCGCGCGGAATCCGCGTTGCCGCTGATCTGGAGAGTGCCTCCCGCTTCCATCTTGAGCCAAGCGAGATCGGTTGTCTGCAGACGCGTAAACTCTCCATCGAAGCGGAATGGGAATCTCTCTTTGGCGGAGAGTTTTGCGTTGCCGGAAAGAGTTAGTTTGCCTTTGCCCTGACCATCTTCTGCTGTCAGTGAACGGAGGTAGAAAGTGTGGTGATCGGCCAGAAACTCGGCTTGGATATTTTTAAGTTCCGTGCCGGAGTAGTAGTTCTCATAGTAGCCATCTTTCAAGTGGCAGGTGCCTTTTAAGATTGGATGGCCGAGCGTGCCGCGTAGGGTCACATCGCAGGCGGTTGTTCCTTCCAGGCGGTGCGGCCCAATGTTAAAAAAGTCGAGGATCTCTTCGATCTTTCCATTGAAGGAAAGAGCACCTCTGGCTTTTTTTTCTAAGAGCGGCTCGGAGAGAAAGGGGTAGATATTGAAGCGGTAGGGGAGATCTGCTGTTAGATTCAGAATTTTTTCTCCGCGCACGTTCATGGATGCTGCGAGGTTAAGGCGCTCGTTGGAAAGCTCTGCGTCGATGAGTGAGTGTCCTTCGACAGCGCGTTCTGCCTCAAAAGCGCCGATCTGCACATCGACGATCTCCGCGTGCATGGTGCCGCTTGTCTCTCCCTTTTTCTCTGTGAGCTTCGCGTCGAGGTTGATCAGGCCGGCTACTGAGATTTCCAGAGGATTGAGCGAGAGGAAATCGAGCGGGACGCGGTTGAGTAGAAGCGATGCGTTTGTGGCGTCTTTTTGGTAGTCGATATTGGCGAGCAGATCGGCTGCGCCTAAGGTTAAATCGAGTTCTTTGAGTCGGAAGAGCTCTTTGCCCAGTTCGATCTCTGTTGGAGTAATGAGCGCGAGCGGCTGACTAAAGAGAGTGCCGTTGAGATCTTGCAAATCGATCAAGAGATTCGGGGTTTTTAGGTGCCATGTGCCATCGGCCGCGATGGAAAACGCGCCTCTCCAGTCGCCTTCTACGAGCAGGTGTGTCGGCCAAGAGAGACCGTCAGCGCTTTCTGAATCGATCGAGAGGGTGTTGATCTGAAGCGTCTGGTAGTTGACATCTTGTAGCTCCAGATAGAGGACGCTGCCGCTCTCTTCCGAAACATCGCCATAGAGAAACACGCTTTCAGCTTGCAGGTTCTTGTAGAAGAGATCTGAGCCTTTCGCATCGATCTCGATCAGCTGCTTCTCGTTTACAATATTCCATCGAAGGTCGATCTCTCCCTTGCCGTAGAGAGGCCAGAAGGGGTTGAACGCGTTGAATTCATGGAGATTATCTGCTGTGGAGTGCAGCTGTCCTTCAATCTTTCTGTCTGAATAGATGGTCAGATCTCCGGACAGTTTGGCCAGAGGCGATGTGACTGTGATCTCGCTGATCTGTAGCGGAGCGCCGGATTGCCAGGCGACCTGGCTCATGGCAGAGGTGCTCTCGCCATTGATCTTTGCCGTTAGATCGAAGACGCCGCTCCAAGCGCACTCGCATCTATGCATGTGCAGACGACCTACGGCGTTTTCCATCGAGAGCGTCTCCCAGGTGAGATGAGGCGATGAGAAGGTGAGCGTGGCAAGATCCTCTGTCGTCTGCAGGTGAGCGAGGAAAAATCCATCGAGAGGGACGAGATCTGTCTGTTTCAGGTTCTCAACTGTGAGCTGCGATTGAGACTCTTTGAGGGAAAAGTCCTTAGAGAAAAGGAGATCGCCTTTGGCCGAAATACCACCTTCTCCTCGCAAAGAGAGTTTAGAAACGTGTAGTTCTCGCTCTTTGTTGAGTTCCAGAAAACTGGAGACCTTCCACTCTCTTTCGAAGAGAGGCTCAGCTTTTGTGACATCGACAGAGCCGCTCAAGTAGCCTTTAGCTGTTTTTGTCTGCCAATTTCCTTTGGCGTAGAGATGCAGATCCGCGCTGCCATCGGCAGGCAGCAGAATCCATGGAGAGAGCGCTGCAATGAATGAATCGGTAGAAAGATCGACGGTGAGATACGCTTTTTGATTGGGGCGCACGGTGAGGGATAGAGAAGCGAGTGTAGTTGGAGCGTCTTGCCGAGTCGCGCTCATATTGAGGCGTATTCTTCTCTGGTAGCGGCCAATGCGCAGAGAACCCTTCAAGGTAGCGAGCGATTCGCTCTCGGGCAGAGAGACATTTGTAAGTAGGATATTGGAAAAGACGAGGGAAAAAGGAATTCCTTTTGCGGGCTCGCTGGCTTGTAGCGCTGGAGCTTCTTGAGAAGAGGGTATCCAGAGAACCCGGTCTGCCTGAAAGTCTTGAAAGGCGATCTCTTTTTTGAGGAGCCGAATGACGGATAGATTCGTTTTCAAAGAGCCGATCGTGAACAGATCTCCTCGGGGAGACTCAAGCGTAATATTTTCGAGCTCGAGCTTTTCGAACGGCGTACCGGAGCTTTTCTCAACGATGAGCTTCCAGCCGCTTGTCCGTAGCTCATCTGTGAGAGAGGAGAGTACCCTATCCCTTCCCCAGGAGCTGTGCAGGACCGTGAAAAATACTCCAGCAGAAGCAAAGAGCAGCAGAAGCGCTAGCCCGATTCCAAACGATAATTTTCTCACAATACCCTCAGCTTAACTGGTTAAAAACTCTGGCCAATACTTGCATAAACCTTTCCCCATGTGTCGAGGCCTTTCCTGGGATTGAGGGGAAAGCCCACATCCAAGCGAAGAGGTCCGAAAAAAGTGTAATAGCGCACACCGGCGCCGACCGATTTGAACCATTTCTCAGAGGTCTGCGGCCACTCTTTGAGAGAAAAAGTACCAAAGTCAGCAAATGGAACAATACCAATCGACTCTGAAATACGCAGGCGCAGCTCCACTGACGTTAAGATCGCCGATCTGCCGCCGAGAGGCTGGCCTCTGGCATTCAATGGACTCACCGTTTTGTATGTGTAGCCGCGCAAATCATCGATGGAGCCGCCGAGAAAGAGCGTCGGTAGGGGAATCTCATTCTGGTCAGCACCTGCAATCGATCCGATCTCAGAGTGGAGCGCTAGAACGACGCGTTTTTTTTCTGTGAGCGGAAAGTAGAAATTCATGACGATGCGCTGCTTGACGAACTGCACGTCAGCTTTTTGCACAGACTGGTACGGTATACAGAGATAGGAGAGAAAGTAGCCCTTCGTCGGATCGACAGGGGAGTCTGCCGTTGTGTATTTTCCGTAGATCGGCAATCCGAGGAAGAAAAAGTTTCCGTTGTTCGCGCTCTCGTGGACCGTGATGTATTGCCCTTCGAGACCGATTGCAAACGTGCGATACTTGTCGATTTTTCGCTCAATGCGATTCGTCTGCTCGTAGGTAAAGGAGAGATAAGGCTTGATGTTCTCGCGTCTCGCTTCTCCATTCATTGTCAGCGTCTGATCGAAACGCAAGAAGTCCGATTTTTCAAAAGCGAGCTTTCCGCCGATGAAGCGAGCAGAGACATCTCCTGATAAAGAGAGCTTTTCACCCATGCCCCTAAAGTTTCTGTGCGTCCAGGAGAAGTTTCCGCCAGGACCCTCAACCGTCGCATAGGAAGCGCCGAGAGCGACAGTGCGATGTTTCGCTTCTGCAACGCGCACCTTCAGAGGCAGCTCTCCCAGCTCATCGAGCTCCTCCGAATAGGAGACCAAGACAGAGCTAAAGAGATCCGTTTTCAAGAGTCTGTTTTGCGTCTCCTCGATCAGATCGAGATTGAACACCTCACCCTCTCGCCAGGCGACCTTTCGCTCAATGAAACGAGGTTTGACATCCTGGATTCCGAAGAAAGTCGTCGGACCAAATTTAGAAAGAGGACCCTCTTGTACACAGACCGACGCATCGACCTCGGCATCTTTCATGTCGACGAGCACGCGCCGCTTGTCGATGTAGGCGAGGGGATAACCGCAGCGCGCCAACTCGTTCAAAACAGCCGTTTCAGCGCGGACAATGGAGGTGGAGTCAGCTGCCTTGCCATATTCTAACCCTAGAGCCTCCAAGCAAAAAGTGCAGCGGCTCAGTTCGATCGTTTGCGTGCAATCACCTTGGAAAATCTCATAAGAGCGCAAATGAAACAGAGCTCCCATATTCACATAGAGATCGACTTGAAGAGAGTCATTTTGCGCCTGGACATCGTAGCTGATCTCCGCTTCGTAGTAGGCATAAGCTTTGAGTACCTTGAGAAGACTTGGAATGTCCGCTTTTGCTCGATAGTGCAAACCATTGATCGAAGCGGGCGGCCTCTCTTGCAGCAGCATCAGCTCAGATGTATTTTCTAAAGCCTTTAAAACAGCCGGATCCGTGACGCCATGAAAGCGCACTTCGTAATGGAGATTAGCAGCCCATACGCTGAAAGGGAAAAAGATAATCAAAATGTAGCGGCGCACAATTGGAGATATTGCCGAAAAAAGATTGCATGGTCAAGAATGCATGCTATGCAAAACATACGTAAACGATCTTCTGAAACTTATCATAACGCATGTGAAGTGATTCCAGGCGGTGTGAATTCACCTGTAAGAGCTTGCCGCTCTGTAGGTATTGAGCCAATCATCGTTGAATCAGGACGAGCTGATATTATCGTTGATTCCGATGGAAATAGTTACATCGATTATTGCGGAAGTTGGGGTGCATTGATCCTTGGGCATGCAACGCCGAAGATTATGGACGCTACTATCGAACAAATCAGGCAAGGCTCCTCGTTTGGTATTGCCACACCGATTGAAGAGAAGCTCGCTGCAAAAGTCGTTTCGCTGATTCCCTCAGTCGAAAAGATTCGCTTCGTCTCATCGGGCACAGAAGCGACGATGACCGCGATCCGCCTAGCACGCGGCTACACAAAACGCGCGAAGATCGTGAAGTTTTCCGGCTGCTACCATGGGCATAGCGATGCGCTGCTCTCGCAAGCGGGATCAGGTGCAGCCTTTCTCAATCCACAAGCCACATCCCTTGGCGTAACGCCGGGCACGATCGCCGATACGATTACGCTGCCCTTCAATGACGCCGACAAACTACGCGCTCTTTTTGCCGAAGAAAAAGACATTGCAGCGGTGATCCTCGAGCCGATCCCAGCCAACATGGGTGTGATCCTGCCCGAACCCCATTTTCTAGAACTGCTCCGCAGTGAAACCGCGCGCATCGGCGCACTGCTGATCTTTGATGAAGTGATCTCAGGATTTAGAGTGGGATTACAAGGTGCGCAAGGACTCTACGGCATCCGGCCCGATCTCACCTGTTTTGGCAAAATCATCGGTGGGGGCTTTCCGGCAGCAGCACTCGGTGGCAAAAAGGAGATCATGGATCACCTCGCCCCACTGGGACAAGTGTATCAAGCAGGCACACTCTCCGGAAATCCCGTGGCGATGGTCGCAGGACTCGAGACTCTTAAAGAGCTCGAGCAGCCCGGGTTTTACCAAAAAATGCAGGAGAAAACAGATCGCCTCGTCAAGCCGATTGAAAAGGCTATTTTAGAGAATAATCTAAATGCCTGTGTGCAGAGAGCAGGCTCGATCTTCACGCTCTTTTTCGGCGTGCGGCAAGCGCTTTGTCGAGAAGATTTGAGCGAAACCGATCCCGAGCAGTTCGCTCGCTTTTTCCGCCATCTGTTTGAAAGGGGTATCTACATACCTCCCTTGCAACAAGAGGCGTGGTTTGTTTCAGCCGCTCACACAGACGAGCATCTCGACTACACAGCCAACTGTGTTGTCGAATGGCTTACTCAGTAGCGTCATTTATTCAGCAGCGCGGCCAAAGATCACTCGTGCTGCTGTATCGATTCTCTCTTCAGGCGCGCACCCGACGAGCAGTTCTTCAATTATGCCCGGAGTTGCATTGAGCTGTTCTTGCTTAATCACTTCCTCTGGGCGCACATCGATGCACATACAACACCACCAATCAGAGAAGTTTCCTCTAGGAAACACTGGGCAATTCATATTTTCAATCTCGGAGTGCAAATCTACTGCGATCGAGTTTTCGGAAGTGCTAACCGGAAAAAGGTTAACTACTTCCTCCAAACTCGTTCTCGCTACGATTTGCTCTCCCGATCTTAAAAACAGCAATTGCCCAGCGCTTCCCCTAGGAGCAATTCGCAGAGCTTGTTCTTCACTAATATAACAAAAACAACCTGTAATTTTTTTTTGTATTGTCTGATTGGGAGTTGCCATCTCATGAGCTGAAGGCGGTGATGGAAGAGTTTTTTTTCCAGTCACGTAATCTAACATTTTTTTAACTTACCTAAGTAATGATCTACAGGATCGTACATCTGCTACAGAGGCAATCGCCCTCAGGGTCCTCATTTATCTTTGGATTTAACGGACGTGTTTCGTCTTTGTTTCCAAGATTTTGCATAGCTGTTTCATTTGTTTTTTTTTGAGTTTCGAGGTCCTTACGGACTTCCTCAAACACTCTATGAATAGCCCTTGTGCTCAGAGATTGTCTTATCATTGCCATTGACATTTTTTTTGCCTTTTGTTGAAAGTTTGAATGCAAACATTTTACACTAAATAATGGTTTTAAGTCTACTATTGCCTTTTAAGTGTATACAGAATTATTTAAATTGTTTGTCTCTGGTTCTGGATTTTTTTTTATACATCCACGCCACGTTTCAGCGATAGCCTCTAAATCTCGTCTCCTGATATACTCCTCCGCTTATGATTGCTATATTGGTGCTTACGGGACTATTTCTCGTTTTTCTCGAATTTTTTATCGTTGGAGCCATCATGGCCATTGGAGGAGTGATCCTCCTAGTAGCCAGCCTGGTTTTGATGATTGTGGGAGGTGCTGCTCTCTCGTCCCTGGGTTTATATACCGTTGGGGTGGGAATTGCCCTCTATCTAGTCATCCGCCTGGCTCTTTCGATCGTCAGAAAAAGAAAAGTTTGTCTTGATACAGACCAAGAGGGCTATCAAGCCTGCTCGTACCCTAAGGAGATGATTGGCAAACGGGCGATCGTCTCAACCGATCTCAAGCCTGCCGGCTACATCCAGACGGAAAATGGGACTTTTGCCGCTCTTTCCAAATCGGGTTATATCGAAAAAGGTTCAGTAGTACATGTTGTCGGAGGCGAAGGCGCCTCATTAACCGTTATCGAGGAGGTTCATACCCATGCAATCCAATGATTTTTCAGCTTTTTCTCTCTACATGATCGTAATCGGTTTTCTAGGTCTTGTTTTTTGCGGAATGATCGCAAAATATATCAGCCTCTGGTTTCAAGCAGTTGTTTCAGGCACACCGATCTCTCCTTTCAATATCATCGGTATGAGCCTGCGTAAAATCCCACCCCGTCTCATCGTTTCCGCCCGTATCAACGCCTTTAAAGCGGGTCTGAAAACGATTTCAGTCAACGACCTGGAAACTCACTATCTGGCAGGTGGCCATGTGAACGATGTCGTCCGCGCTATGATCGCTGCGGACAAAGCGAACATCCCTATCGACTGGCGCCAAGCGACTGCCATCGACCTCGCAGGCCGAGACCTCTTTGATGCGGTCAAAACGTCTGTTAATCCCAAGGTCATCGATTGTCCAGAGAAGGGCAGTGTCATCTTAGCCGTCGCTAAAAACGGCATTGAGCTCAAAGTGCGCGCTCGTGTCACTGTGCGTACCAACATCAAGCAGCTCGTCGGCGGTGCCACTGAAGAAACAGTCATCGCGAGAGTAGGCGAGGGGATCGTCAATGCGATCGGTGAATGTGACAACCATCAAATGGTGCTCGCATCTCCTCAGCGCATCTCTAAGCTCGTTTTGGCAAAAGGTCTCGATGCACAGACCGCGTTTGAGATTCTCTCCATTGACATAGCAGACATCACTCTAGGTGATAACGTCGGAGCGAGACTCCGAACCGAACAGGCGGAGTCCGATTTACAAGTCGCACGCGCCAAAGCAGAAGAGCGCCGTGCAATGGCTGTGGCTCTAGAGCAGGAAAATGTCGCTAAGGTCAAGGAGGCAGAAGCAGAAGTGCCGCTCGCTATCGCAGAAGCTTTTCGTAGTGGTCAGCTCGGCGTCTTCGACCATCAGCGCTACCTGAACCTCAAGGCCGATACCGAGATGCGCGAATCGATCGCAAGCAAAGGCGAAGCGGCGCTCCATGACGCATAAAATAAAGCCCCCAAAGAAACAGGTGCCACCGGTGGTGAAACCCCCTCCCAAAGAGATCAAACGTAAGTTGATACAAGCGTTCATTCTAGGGGAGATTCTACGGCCCAAACTATGAAATGCTGTACTCCCACAGATCCTGCGTTGCTATACGATAGTGAGCGTTTGCCCGAGAGCTGGGTCTATGCCCTTGTCGAGCGCAAAAGGAGCTGTGGGGAGTTTGCAAAACGTTGGGAAATCATCGACCTCGACCCTGCGAGCGAAAAACGGCACGGTGGAAATCTCCGCTACCGCTGTGAGTCGCAGCAAACGATCCGCAGGAAATGCATCGCCACAGCAGCCGTGCTGCCGATCTATACCACAGCCTACATGGTATGGCATGCAGTAAGAGCACCTCTCTCTGCGCTCAATGTCTTCTTCCAAACCTTTGAAGAGTTCATCACCCAGCCGAGTATCTGCACGTTGGGTAAGCTCTTCGCCTCTGCGCCTTTGCAAGCCGCACGCAGCTTTTGGCTCGTTGTAAGAGCGCCTTTCTGCTCGATCGCCATGCAATTTACGGCACTCTATGGCATTGTCCGACCGCTAGAAGGAAGAAAGCACAGTGCAGCTGTAGAGAGATTCTGGAAGATGGGAGCTGCGTATAAAGATGACTTCCGGCGGATGGAATCGAACGAAAACATTCATCAGTTTGTCTGGAGAGCCTGCACAGCAAAGGATTTTCCGCATCCATTTTATGTGGCTGAATGCTTTCAGCCCGTAGGCACACTCAGTGATGAGTCGGTTCTGTCGGTTCGCTTTTCTGTGGAGCGAGAGTCTCATCTCCCTGAAGAGGCCAGTTTTGAAGACGGCGGATCTCACTTTGCGATTCCGCAAGAAGAATCTTCTGACCCTCCACCTCCACAAGAAACAGAATCGACTTGGAGCTTATCATCCTCTTCTCCAGAACATGAATCGAGCGCTCCCCAGAACTGCTCTCCATCTTTGAGCGAATCAGACGACGCACAAACCAGAAGCTCCCCACCAGAAGAAGAATTAGCGCAATGAATGTGAAGAACATCTTGGTGAAGGCTATACCATACTCGCCTTGAGGCAGATCTGGTACAGAAAAGTCCGCTGCGATAGGATCGCCATTTGCATCTGCGGTGTAGACTGTTTTCGCAAGTAGGTAAAATAACATGTCCATGAAGATAACAGAACGGCCACTTTTATGAATCAAAAACCCTTCAAAGGCTGGATCGCCCTCGATATCGACGGCACGATCACCCTCGATAAATATAGCATTCCACCTGAGGTCATTGACTTCTTGAGAAACTGCACAAAAGAGGGATGGCGCATCGCCATGGCAACAGGCAGACCCTGTGTCTTCGCATCGATAGCGCTTGAGAAGTTTGACTTCCCATATCTCTTTATATTTCAAAACGGCTCCTGCGCGCTGGAGATGCCCGAAAAAAAATGCCTCTTTAAACGCTATGTTTCTAAAAGCACTCTCGAAGAAATTGAAGAGGAGATGGCAGACATCTCCGGTGATTTTCTGATCTATGGCGGCTATGACAATGGAGATTGCGTCTACTACCGTCCGAATCACTTCGATGAAGAGCAGAAGAACTACCTGAAGGCCTACTGGGAAAGACAAAAAGAGACGCCGCGGTCCATCGAATCTTTAGAAGAGATCGAGCAGGATAACTTTCCTCTGATCAAATGCTTTGGCAGAATCGATGAGATGACCCGACTGCTTGATCGCCTGCGTCAAAATCCCGCATTCAACTTATCTCTGTTGCGAGATCCCTTTACGGAAGGCTACTATCTCTTGCTCATCACAGATAAATCCGCCTCAAAAGGTAAATCTTTAGAGGCAGCAATCAAGCAGATGGGTGCGCAGAAGGGCACCCTGATTGCAGCCGGCGATGATGAAAATGACGCGAGTATGCTGGAGATCGCAGACATCGCCATCGCGATGGAGCATGCACCGGAGAGTCTGCTGCAGATCGCGCATATCATCGCACTGCCAACGAAAGACCTCGGCATTCTGCAGGCTCTACGAATTGCTATGAGAGATCTATGAAACGATTGTCCGATATAGCCCTGCAGTTTGGGCGCAGCTGCCAAAGTCCTCGCACAGGTTTTGTGCATCTCTTTATGGATCAGCCAAAGAGCGATACAATCCCTGTTTATGAGAACTTCTGCTTTGCTCTCGCACTCATCCGACAAAAAACTGCAGAAGGCATTTCAGAGGGCAAAGATATCCTCGAGAGGCTCTATGCCTTTCAAGCGCCCGAGCCCACTCTCTGGAAAGGCAATTTCCCCGTTTATCTGCACGACTTTCCTCGCTGCTGGAATCCGTTGCAATCCCTAAAAGTAGCGCCGCTTTTAAGGAGACTGCTTAGAGATTTCAGCCACGTTTTAGATAGCGAGTTCAAAGAGAAGACGAATAGAGCAATCGTTGGACTTCTGCAGCATGCGGAGCAGCAGCGCACCAGACGCCCTCTTCTACCTCTTTGGGAAAGGCGCTATTGGGCACTCCAGGGAAAAACCACGCCCTGCATCTCTGCAACGAGCTCAGAAGAGTGGGCCGAAGAGCTGATCAGCTCCGATCTGCTGGGGATGAGCACGGACGATTTTGCCAAGCTTGTGCATCCCATACTTGGCGTCTACTGCGGGCCTTGTCGAGAAGAGGCACAAGAAGGCCCTTCTCCGAAACCAACACTCCTTGAGTGGTGGACTGGCGCTGAGGCAAATCAGCCACACCCGCTACAACTTGAACTGGCAGCTCTTCCTGATCGTCATGATCTCGAGCCTACGCTCTGGTCTGGCTCTATTAACGGATGGACTGTTCGTCAGGATCAATCTGTTGCGCTGAGCTATTCCCAAGAATTTGTGCGCTGCCTCTGGCCGGGGTCTCATTCCCTTGTTATTCCAAAGATGTTGGGGAGAAGTCGAATTGAAGAGAAGGAGAGGGGAGTCAAGCTCACCTTAGATCTGCCCGAAGAGTTTGACGTCTCGCAGAACGATCTCGTTGAGCTGGCTGCTTTCACCGATGTTTCTCCGGAAACAGAGATCTTCATCAATGGTCAAAAAGCTTCCGTGTTTGGTCTGGGAGATCAAGTGGAGATCCGCACACCGAACAAAACAGTAACGCTTACGTTCAATCTCATTGAAGGAAGCGGTGACTTCTGCGGCCATCTGAGCCGCTCCAACCGACCTTTGCAGAAGTCCTGCAAGGGAGAGGCTCTCTTTGAAGCCTTCGACTGGAAGATCGCCCTTCGCACGCTCAGACGTTCCGCCAAATCCCAACTATCTCTCACTTTTTCGTTAACCTAGTGTTAAGTTTGTTTTAAGGGATAGCAAGTAATATACTCTTTGTTTTGATTGTTGTATAATTAGTGCATTAATGGATAAAAAAACAATAGGGAGTTAATTATGTTTAGTTCGAGAGTCGAGGAAAGTTTAAAAATGCATCCCCCGGAACAGTTTGGAAAAACACACCATGTGAAACATGATCCAAAGGTACTTGAGGCCTATTTTGCAGCCAAAGGTGGAGAATCATCGGGCGCTCAAGGCAAGCCATTAGCACCTGGAAGGGTAGCTAGAGGCGGAGACATGTCTGGAGCAGCAGAAGCATTGGATAACGGCGTAATTGCTGCGGCTGAATGTGCAGCGCTTTGTAACGCTTGCACTATCCTTTAATCAATTTTCAATGATCGGGCTCCTTATCACAAGGAGCCCGCTGACTTAGTTAGAGGTTGCGTAGATCGGATTTTTCTGTAGAGCTGCGCTGTCAATTGCCATGCCCATCGCATGGAGGCCATTGTCAACATAGAGCACTTCACCCGTAATCGCAGAGGCGAGAGGGGAGAGTAGGAATGTTGCTGCACTGGCTACTTCTTCCGCTTCCAAATCCTTATCTTTCAACGGTGCATTGGCTTTCGAATAAGCGATCATGTCATCGATCATGCCGATGGCCCTCGCTGCTCGACTGCGTAGAGGTCCTGCTGAAATTGCATTCACGCGGATGTTCCACTTGCGGCCGGCTTCCCAAGCAAGAGTACGAGTATCGCTTTCGAGCGCAGCTTTTGCAGAACTCATCCCACCGCCGTATCCCGGGATCGCCTTCACTGAAGCGATGTAGGTGAGGGAGAGGGCTGCGGCTTTCTCTGACATGAGAGGGCCGAAGTGTGAAAGGAGGCTAACGAAAGAGTAAGAGGATGCGCTCATCGCAGCGAGATAGCCTTGGCGAGAAGTATCCAGGAGATTTTTGGTTACTTCGGGAGCATTGGCCAGAGAGTGAACCAGAATGTCGATCTGTCCAAAATCTTTTTGCACTAGCTCAGCTACCTCGGAGATCGTGTAGCCGCTTAGCTTGGCGTAGCGCTTGTTCTCGGCAATAGCGGCCGGGACGTCTTCCGGACGGTCGAAGGCTGCGTCGATCGGATAGATCTTAGCAACTTCCATCAAACTGCCATCGGAGAGCTTTCTGGATTCGTCAAACTTGCCATTTTTCCAGGAAGTCGTAAAGATTCCGACGATCGGTGCCCAAGTTCCAATAATTATTTCAGCTCCTGCCTCAGCGAGAGCCTTTGCGATAGACCAGCCGAAGCCGTGGTCGTCGCCAATACCAGCGATAAAAGCCTTTTTACCCTTTAAATTCATGCCAATCATAAGATAATTCCGTTTAGTTGCGCTCTAGTTATAGCAGAACGGTTGGGTTAACTTAAAGTAAAAAGGGGAGCGGGTAATGTAAATTTTTTTCTTGTCACACTCTGTCTCGATGGGCTATAGATAGAGTAATACTGAAACAATTTGAAGAATCGGGAATTTGAGCAGAAGGTTCTTCAGGTTGTTTCGGTGTAAACAGCTAAGTGGGGAGAATTCCATGCGTACGATTGCTATTGTTAATCAGAAGGGCGGGTCCGGTAAAACAACGACCGCTGTAAACCTTGCATCGACGTTGGCCGAGGCGGGCAAAAGGGTGCTGCTCATCGACCTCGATCCTCAGGCATCGGCTTCCATGTGGTATGGCATCAAGGACAAGGGAAAAGGTCTTTATGATGTGATGACAGGGGATCTCGGCTTAGAAACAGCCATTGAAAAGAGTAATTTTGAATCTCTGGACATCATTCCCTCATCGCCTATTTTGGCCGGTCTGGAAAAGGCTCTCGCAAATGAGGTCGCCTCAGAGACGATCCTGAAAGACAAAGTGATGCAATTAGCGGACAAGCCGTGGGATTATCTTCTGATCGATTGCCCTCCGACTCTTGGGATTCTATCGCTCAATGCATTGACAACGGCTAATGAGGTGCTCGTGCCTGTAGAGGCGCATGTGATGGCCTTGCACGGGCTGGTGCAGCTTCTCAAGACGATCAATCTGGTGAAGAGCAGGCTCAATCCTAAGCTGGAGATCACGGGTATTTTAGCTT
>JAJFMM010000029.1 GCA_021772165.1 Chlamydiota bacterium
ATGTGCGCATGAGGTTATTCGTGGATTGCATGTCTAAGCATGACTGGACTATAACCATTGGATTGGATCCCAGCGCTAAAAAAGGATTTGCTCCAGCTCCGGCATCGCCACTTGAGTTTATGGCTGGAAATTCCCCCAACCCGATTACATAGTTATTCACTTTATCCACTTCAGCGGAAAGTTCCGCTAAGTTGCTGGAATTGGATTGAGGCAATGGCTCCAAATGTTGATTTTGGTAGCTCATTTCAGTCGATGTTGTTTTTGCGCTAAACACTATATACCTGCTATTAAATTAATTAAGTATTGTACTACTAATCCTCAATTATAAAAATAAAAATCGATTTTCATACGGAAGTTTTGTAAAAAAGACCCTTACGGGGCAGTTTTAATAAGAAGTTGGGTGGGTTTGATAAAGATTCAAATTATCATTAAAATAATAAATGGGGAGCTTATCAGGAATTGGCTGGCTCTATATGAGGGTAGCTAGGCGTCCACATGATGGCGTCTACCCTCTTCTCGATCTCTGATTCAGGGATCTGGGAGAGCTTCTCTTTGATCGCGCATTTGGCGACACCAATGGCGATCTCTCGACTGACTGCGCGCACCTTTTCGAGGGGCGGGAGCAGTGATGCTGTCGGATCTTGTAGAGCCGGTGAATAGTTCGACAGGATGTTTGCTGCCTTGAGAAACATCGTATTGGTCACCTCTTTTGCTTCTACTGCAAGAGCTCCTAAGCCAATTCCAGGAAAGATATAGACATTGTTGCACTGTGCAATTTCGATGGTCTTGCCCAGATACTCAACAGGAGGAAAAGGACTGCCTGTGGCGACAACCGCTCTACCTTGTGTCCATTCGATCAGCTCAGAGGGTGTGCACTCCGCTTTTGATGTGGGATTCGAAAGAGGCAGCACGATCGGGCGCTCGACATGCTTGGCCATCTCCTGAATCAGCTTCTTGGTGAAGATGCTGTATTGTCCGCAGACGCCGATCAAGGCGGTTGGTTTAGCATTGGCGATCACATCTTTGAAAGAGATGCATTCAGATTCTTGTAATGTCCATCCTTCGAGAGCCTCCTTGGGATAGAGGACATCGCTCTGCGTCTCATCGGTATGTGAACAGCCTGTAGTCAGAAGGCCGTGCGAGTCGACGATAAAGACTCTTCTTAGAGCATCCTCGTGAGAGAGGCCCGCTTGCTCCATCCCACTCAAGATCATTTTGGCGATACCGACGCCTGCCGATCCTCCACCGACGATTACAATGCGCTGTGATTCGAGGTTTGATTGGCTGACCTTGATCGCGGAGAAGAGTGCTGCTAGAGCAACCGCTCCAGTCCCCTGGATGTCGTCGTTGAATGAGAGTAGCGATTTTCTGTACTTCTCTAAGATGCGAGAGGCATTGCCTTTCCCAAAATCTTCCCATTGCAAGAGAGCATTGGGGTATTGCTTCTTGATGGTCTGTACAAACTTCTCGACAAAGGCATCATACTCGGCTCCCTGCAGCCTACGATGTCGCCAGCCAAGGTAGAGCTCGTTTTTCAGATGCTGTTCGTTATTCGTGCCTACATCGAGGATGATCGGGAGTGTTTTAGCCGGATGGATGCCGCCAAACGTGGTGTAGAGTGCGAGCTTACCGATGGAAATCGCCATGCCTCCGAGGCCCTGATCTCCCAGTCCCAGAATGCGCTCCCCATCGGTCACAACAATCACTTCAATATCCCTGTTGGGGAAATTGGAGATCATCTCTTCCATCTTATCCATGAGTGGATGCGAGAGGTAGAGCCCTCGTTGGTGAGTGAAGATCATGCTGTATTGTACTGAGGCCTCACCTACGGTCGGTGTGTAGATGAACGGAAGCATCTCTGCCGGTCTTTGAGCAATGAACTGATAGAAGAGATGCTCATTGCGGGCTAGGAGCTGCAATAGAAAGACATATTTGCCGAGAGCGCTTTTTTTTCTGATGAAATTGGAATAGACACGTTTGAGCTGCTCTTCGAGGCTGGAGATATGTGGAGGAAGCAGGCCGTTGAGCCCCAAGACATCTCGTTCTTGTTGCGTAAAGGCGGTGCCTTTATTCCAGAGGGAGTTGTGTAAAAGTTGAAGGCCGCGGAGCGGTAAACGTATACGATCGTCCATGTATTTCTACATGGGCGATCCTTCAATTGCCGTCAAGCAGTTGCTGGCTCTTTGCGGAAGAGAAACCCAAGCGTTATCAGCCAGAGTACGAAAACTGCAATCGATAGGTACGTGGAGAGCTGGAAAACTTGGTTGCCCACCCAGAACTGAAGACCTAGCAGCATAAACGATGCGATTGCCTTTGAGGTGCGGTAAGCAAAGATATCAATGACAGCTTTGGCGCGGTATTTTTCGTCTAGAGTCAGAGGGACAAAGAGCATTTCTCGGATGACCCCGAAAAATGAGAAGTCGATCGATTTGGTGAAGACGAAGGCAAAGACGGCCAGAGATAGGCCTGGGCTGAAGAACTGTCCAAGGATTCCTACAGAGAGCAGAATGGGCACAACAAAATGACTGCCTCGGAGGCCAAGGATATTCAGCAGTAGATAGCTCCCCACAACCTGTAGCACTAGGCTAGCGGCATGGACCACGCTCATGATTTTGCCCATGCAGGCTGTGCGTACATCTGTGGCGGGAAATGCGAGGCGCATCTCATAATTGTACTTGTATTCGACCAGAGCCACGCTCATCTGCATAAAAATGACGAGTAGCAAAATGCCGAGTAGGTAGCGGTTTTTTGCGATCATCGAAAAGGCTTCGCTCGAGCGGATCCGTACCGGAGCGAGGCTCTCTTTCACCTCGAGTGCTCCGCTGACGCGGTAGCTTTTCAGGTAGGCATAAAAGAGTATGGCGTAGACGGGCAGGGTCAGTAAAAAGAGGTGTTTTGATCCTAGACTCTCTGCAAAAAGGCTTGGTACGCCGCTTCCCATAAGAGATCCGACTGTTCCGCCAGAGAAGATCAGTCCGTAGAGGACTTTAGCCTTCGAGCTGGAGATCGTACTGTGGATCATCGACCAGAGCTGCTTGAACATTAGTAGAATATAGATATCTTTCCAGCAGTAGAGGAAAAAGATCATTCTGGGAAACACTGGCAGGAGGACGACAGTTAGCAATTTAATGCTTACGATCATCACAACGGAGAGCCCCATAACGCGAAGCGGTCCCCATAGAGGGATTAAGCGGTTATATGCTGTGACGACAGCAAGATTGAGGGGAATAGTCCAGAGCCACACATAGGGCAGCGTCTCAGCTGAAAAGACGGCGAGGAAGATCGATTGGGCTGCAGGGCGGGTGATCGCATATTCCATTGAGATGCAAAAACAGCAGAGCATCGAGAAGAAGACGAAGAGTTTTTCTGTTTGGCTGAGGTTGAGGATCGCTTTGATGGGATTCATGCGTCATTCCAGTTTTCTAAAAAGTGAAGCATCTCCAGATCGTGTTTAGGAGAGATGTAGGCCCAGTTGGACTTATCCTGTGGGATTCGTAAAAGCAGAGAGGAGGAGTCGTGCGCCTTTTGCAAGATGACGTGGCGTTTTGCAACGGGAAAATTCAGTTTTTGCGACGTGGCGGTTTCCTTGGCAAATTCCCAAATGAGGTCATGATCTTCGATGGAGTGATTCTTTTTGAAGGCGGTGAGATCTTCCTCAGAAACACCTTCCGGCAAAGAAATGGCTCTGAAACGGTGTTGGCGATAGAAGACGCACTTTGCATCTTCATGGCCTGGTGCGCTCTGATCTCTGGCTGCGCGATTCAAAGCGCAGATCACTTCAGGATCGCTCCAGTTTAAAAAGTCATCTACCGTTTTGAGAGAGGCTACAGGAAAGCTCTCCAGCATGAATCTCCGTAAGTGGAAGCTATAGGCTTTGACAGACGAGTATTGGTAGACTCTGCGGCGCATAAAATGGCGAGCCAGCAAGAGTGCTTCACAGGACTCGAGGCCATTTTCGTCGATGCCGAGCTGTAGATCTTCCTCGTCGCTGTCGGCAGAGGGCAAAATGCGCAGCGTCTCGATCAGTTGATGGTAGTCGAAGAGACCGTAGGCAACGCCGGTGGTTTTTGCATCGCGCAGCAGGTAGTCGATGCGATCTGACCCGAAAAAATCGCCGGTGACGATTTGCGAAACGATGCGCACCCAGGGCGAAAAGGAAGAGCCAGGAAAGAGTGATTGCCACTTCGGCTCGCCGATGGCGACCTTTTTGATGTCTTCGATGATATCTCGGTCGATGAGATCTTGGAGATAAGAGGGTGCATTCTTGAGCTTATCCCAGACGTGCTTAAGATGCTCGCTTTCGATGATCTTGAGAGTCCAGCTCTCATGCCCCTCTGCGCCCAGAAAGTCGTTTTCAGCTACGTGAGAAAATGGGAGGTGGCCCAGGTCGTGGCAAAGAGCTGCCATACGGAGCACCCTTCTCCAGTAGAGATAGTCAGCCGAGCCTTTGCGCGGAACAAAATGGAATACATCAGGTCTTACCGATTTACAGATCTTCTCAAACATCTGTGTGGCCAGAGCCATCACGCCGAGCGAATGCTCAAAGCGAGTGTGCGTGGCTCCTGGATAGACGAGATAGGCAATGCCGAGCTGATGAATATAGTGAAGGCGCTGGTACGGAAGCGAGTCGATGAGCTCTTTTTCAAACTCATCAAAAGCTATGAATCCATGCACGGAGTCATAGATTTTTTTATCAGAATGTAAAAAATCCTTTACCATGGGCCAGACCGGATGGTTATTGAGGAAAGTCTTACACGTAAGGTCATTGTGGACAAGAAGAAAGTCTCCTATTCAGGTCGAAGATAGCTTTTTTCAAAATAAATATAGGATATTTTAATGCGAGCAAATTTAAATAATATTTTTATTTGTTTTTGGCGTTTTTGTTGTGTGTTTGTTTATTTGCGTTTGTGTTATGTTTCTTTAAAAATGAGGAAAGAATGGAAATTACAGCAATTCCTATTATGGCAGCGGTTGCACAGCAGGGAATTCAAAATCAAGGAATTGTCCCTATTCAAAGCGTTGCAACGGCAGCGATAGGCCTGCTGAGCCTTGTTTTCTCATTCCTACCTACTGCCTCTGCTTCATTCGTTCCAAATTGTCTGAATGAAAGGTGTCCAGACCTTAAAAAAGATCAACTCCACTGCTGGGAACAATCAGCAATATCCTCTCTAGATAATGCATTATGGGGCTCCTCAAGCTTCAATTTACTACAAGAATTTTTGCGTTTTCGAACCGAAGATCCGAGAGATAAAAGTCTTTATTTTCTTCCAAATACATACAATTTTCATGCAGCGGCTGACAAGCAGTGGGGTTCGTATGTACTTGAACCTATAGCAGCAGCCACCGACATAAAAATTCGAACTGTCTTTTCTTTTTTTGAAATATGCAATGAAATTGATCAAGCCTCAAAAGTGGGAAAACTTAACTCTGTTTTCATCGATACCAGTGGAAATTCTCAAGCTATATCTCTTTCCAGAAATCACCAAATTGATCAGAACTTGGACTTTCAGAGCTGTTTCAAGTCCCTGCAACCATCAGGTACAATCGTTTTGATGGGTGGAAGGGGGGCAGATTCATACGATCGGCTTGCTCAAAAAATAGCAACGGCATCTGATAAGGTTGTTCTTGTTATTACAGGTTCTCATTATAGACTCGAAAAAATCGCAGTTGAAGAAGCATTAGCCCCCTCTTCATCGAGAGCTAAGGGGATAGATACAACGCAGGCTTTCAAGAAATTCTACCCAGGTTGTGAGTCAAGCAAATCAATTTCTACAAATGCAAACTGTATTTGTCCACCCTGTCCAGATTTAAATGAGGGCAAAGTTCATTCAAAGGAATTGGAAGCTGGCAAGCTTGTTTATAGACAATCCCATTGGGGATCGGGGACTTTTAAAGAACATCAGGAATATTTACGACTGAATCGAGATGATCTGAGGCCGAAAGTTTTATATCTTTCTGCAAAAGAGGATTATAATGGAGCCCTAGATCCGAAAGCGGATCTACTTAGTCCTATTTCCAAGCAATTCGATTTGAAATTTAAAAAAGTTAAATCTTTTGAGGAAATCTGTCGAGAGGTCAAGGATGCTTCCAAAGTGGGTAAGTTGGCGAACGTTGTCATCAACGCTCATGGAGAACCAAACAGCATGGGTCTTTCTGGAATCAATGAGATTGTAAGAAAGCATGAGTTTGGTTCATGTTTTTCAGATCTCACACCTTCTGGGAAAATCATTCTGAATAGTTGTTATGCCGGTGCGCCTCAATTAGGAGATACCCATGACAATATCGCACAAACTATAGCCGATAAGGCAAAAAGGACTGTCATTGCTGCGAAATCATATACTGTATCTAACTCTCGCGGTTTCTCGTTCACGAAGATCATTTCACTCGATCCCTTTATGGTTTCTCACACATCGAATTTCCACCCCTCTAAAGATTTGGTAGGGTTAAGTGTTTATAGGATTTTTCAGCCACAATATTCAGACTGCTCAGATATAGAGCCAAATAAGCTGCATGATCGTGAATGGTTAGCTATCGACGCTATTAATGATGACCTTAAAAATAAGGGCTTTGAGCCATTCACCCCCACCTGGGAGAAATCTCGAGAGTATCTTCGGTTATGCAAGGATGATCTAAGAGACAAAGTTATCTTTCTTTCAGCTGCACATGATCCTAAGGATCGTACCAATCCAAAATTCAACCCCGATTTTTTGGGAAGCCTAAATGACAAAACTGATTTGCAATACAAAGTGGTTAATTCTTACGATGGAATGTGCAGAACAATAGATGCTGCGTCTAAGACCGGAAATTTGGCTCTTGTCCTTATCCAAGCTTATGGCCTCTTGTCGTCAGACAAGACAAAACTCGAAGGATTTCATCTTTGGGAAGAAACAGATCCTTTTGATCCAACTAAAATAGCTAAAGAAGAAAAAATCACTCTAAGAAGTAAAGACCTCCAGGCGTGTTTCTCAGGCTTAAATCCTTCGGGGAAAGTTATCCTTTTGTCAAATTCACTCGGAGCTCCCGAAAGGGGCGGTTTTGCTCAGAAGTTTGCTAACGTTATTGATCGTACTGTAGTTGCTCTAACTGGCAACACCCATCCCGAAAAGAGAAAAATTACATCATATAATCCATATGTTATTTATGCCCCTTCGGGGTATTTTAGCACCCAGAATCTTTATAAAGAATTTTATCCCCAATGAGGAGAACATGAATCGCGTTCAACCGACACCTTTTATTGATGATCAGATACCTGCGCAGCAGGGACAGAATTTCAACAAAGGACTCATCCTAGGAGCCTTGGCTGTCGCTCTCATAGCTGCACCGGTTATGTATGGGCTGTATCGAGCTAGTTATAGTGATGTCACTCAAGATCTAAATATATCCACTACGACACCTGAGCAGAATATGAGCTATTGTCAAAAGTTTGTCGCAGGGATCACCAATATAGGGGGGGCTTCCTTCCGAGATGTCAGTCAGTTAGCGGAAAAACATGGCATTTTTGGACAAAGGGGTCTTAAGGACAAATTATTTCAGGATTGTATCACCGTTCAGAAGATGGGAACCAGCAATGATGAATTAGCAGGTCATCTTGAAAAAATTCGCTTATCGGCTCAATTTTCCGGAAAACTTTCTTATAGTCCTGGATTACAAGCAAATAGCACTATTGGAAAGCCTTTTCGACTACAATCTCTACAATTAGTGGATGATCTTTTAACTTGCAATTGCGTGCCAATTGGGAAGAATCTATTTAGCGAAGCAGTAATGGCTTGTCGGAATCCACCAATTAAAAACCTGCACAACAACGTCCAGTTCCGCGTTACAGCCGGAATCATCGATCGAATTCGAGCGGGATTCTATGATGGATTCGACCCAGTTCAAGTAGCTGCGGTTTTAACAGGACATTCGGTTAACTCTATCAATCAAGCCATCGAAGCTACTGTGCAAAAGGGTGAAACCAACAATGTCTTATCTTCCATCGTTGTAGCACCGCTTAAATGGCACTAGTCTAAGGCCCCACGTCTCCTATTCAGGGCGTGGTCGACTCTCTCCGATGTAAGCGTTGGATACCTGCACAAATTCCGCTTTTCGCTGCAGTTCTTTGATGTTGCGAGCGCCGCCATAGGTCATCCCGCTGCGGATGCCTCCCAGAAGACGGTTGATTAGAGCTTCTGCTGTGCCGGAAACAGGTCCCCAGAAATCGATCCCCTCTGCTACGGTTTTTGCCTTCAAGCCGCCATAAAAATCATTTTGGAAATCTTCGCTGGCCTGTCCTCGGAATTTTGCTTCCATGAGTGACGGGCAATCTTTTGAAGGGCGTTTTTGTGATGCGCTCTCTTTGGTCATAGCAAAAAGTTTACCTACCATAACGGAGCTCGCTCCGGCAGCAAGGGCTAATACGACATCGCGGCTGTTGCGGATGCCACCATCGGCAATGAGGGGCACGCGTAGTTTATCCGCTACTTTTGCGCAGTCAGATACTGCTGTGAACTGCGGCACGCCAAAGCCGGTTACCATCCGTGTCGAGCAGGCAGCGCCTGGACCTACGCCAACTTTTACAGCATCGGCTCCTGCGTTGACGAGATCATGGTAGGCCATTGCGGTGCAGACGTTGCCGGCGATGATATCTACATCGGGATGTTTCTTTTTTAGCTCTTCGATGTGTGCAAACATGCGATCAGAATGTCCATGCGCGACATCGATGCAGACGCCGGCAGCTCCCAGATCGAGAAGCTTGCGCGTCTCATCGAGTTTCTGGATTCCACAGGAAATAAAGGTCTTACCTTTGTAGCGCTTTACCCAATTCGCTTGCTCTTCCATCGTGATGAAGCGATGAAAGATCGGGACCGTGCCATGCTCGAGTAGAATGTCCGCCAGCTCTTCTCCAATGACGGTATCCATGTTCGATGCGAGTATCGGAATATCTATTTTGAGATTCTTGGTCAGCCAGCTCTCAAGAGAGGGCTCTGTTCTCGATGGAATATTGTTGAATTGCGGTACAAGAGCAACATCGTCATAAGTCAAAGCGTGGCGCATGGAAAATCCTCAAAATTACAGGTTGATTGTACCTGATTATGAATTTGTTCTATACTCCTTTCCATATGGCTAGTATCTGTATGCTCACTAAGAATTCTGCGCGCACGATTGCAGCATCTTTAGAATCGTTGGCCCATTTTGATGAGGTGTTGATTCTCGACACCGGCTCGACGGATGACACTCTTTCGATCGTTAAAACCTTTCCGAATACAGTTATTCATGAAACGCCGTTTACCGGATTCGGCGAACTACGAAATCGCGCGGCTGATCTCGCTCAAAACGACTGGATTCTAGCGCTCGATAGCGACGAGGTGCTCTCCCCTGCTTTGGCTCAAGAGATTCAGCGTCTCTCTTTGAATCCAGAATGTGTATATGAGATCGACTTCAAGAACTTTTACAACGGCAAACAGATCCTGGGTTGCGGCTGGCATCCAGAAAAGCATATTCGCCTCTACCATCGGCAGCACACGCGCTTTTCAGATGCGGCTTTGCACGAGGGTATTTTGAAAAAGGGAGCTGTTGTGAGGCTAGAGCATCCGATTCTCCACACGCCCTATCTCACGATCGCGGACTTTCTCCACAAAATGCAGCGCTATTCCGATCTCTTTGCAGAAGAACATCGAGGCAAGAAAACCTCTTCTTTCGGAAAAGCTCTCTGGCATGGATTCGGTGCGTTTGCTAAATGTTATCTACTCAAAAGAGGCGTGTTTCTCGGCTCTGAGGGGTTCATCATCTCGAGTTACAACGCCATGACCGCTTTTTACAAATATCTGAAACTCGCTGAAGCCAATAGAACTGCCTCATGATGTTGGCCTTTCTCTACCATCGCGTGGGCGGCGGCAAGTACGCCAATCCCCCTGAGCTATTCGAAAGACATTTGGCTATGCTTGCAAAGCGCAGCCGGAATGTGCTGCCCGGAGAGCCTCTCTCTCCTCGCTCACTCAATGTCTGTCTCACCTTCGATGATGCGACTTATGACTTCTATCACTACGCCTACCCTCTACTGAAAAAATATGGTCTGCGCGCTCTTTTAGCCGTGCCGGTTCACTACATTTTAGAAGAGTCTAAGCTCGTTCCCGAGCTTCGTCTCTCTGTCCCCTATTCGGCTGCTATGAAAGGAGAGACGTTTCAGACGCATGCTCCCTTTTGCACTTGGGTGGAGCTCAAAGAGATGGTAGAGAGCGGCCATGTCACGATTGCATCGCACTCCGTGCATCATCACCATCTCTTGACGCCAGGTCTCGATCTCGATCTGGAGATTGTGGAATCGAAAAGGATCTTAGAGGAGAGGCTGCAGGTCTCTGTGCGCACTTTTGTCTACCCTCTTGGAAAATTCAATAGAGCTATTCACAAGAGAGTCAAAGAGCACTATGAGTTTGCTGTCAGGATCGGTACGGCTTGGAATTGGAGCTGGCAAAACTCGAGTGGTATCATCTATCGCGTGCTTAGCGATAATCTCAAAGAGATTGACGAACATCTCTATTTAAAGCGCTGGCTCTCTTTTTCCTGGTTTCACTTCGTCAATGCTCTGCGGCGAAGATAACCCAATCTTCTGTGCCCATGAGATAGGTCACTTTGGGAAAGTGGCGCTCAAGCTCTTTTTTCCACCACTCCTGTGGCTGGATGGTGAGGTGGAGCGGCTCTCCAATCGCGGCGCCAAACTCATCGTCTGTGAGGTAGATCGAAAAGAGGGCCCCTTTTTTAAAGAGAGAGGCCATAGCAGCGATTGTTGCATCGACTCTGTCCGAAGGAATATGCTCCATCACGTCACAACATAGTCCCCACTCCCCTGCTTGTAGATCTTTGGGTGGAGCCCAAAGGCACGCTTCGTTAAACGAGAGGCGATCCGGCATCAGGCGGGTTAAGAGAGAAATGTCCTCGTCGAGACAATGAGGGGAGAGATCGATGAGACTCACGCGCAATCCCACCGACAAAAAGATCTTCGTTGCTCGGCCTGTGCCGCAGCCAAAATCGAGCAGTAGATCGCCCGGCCGTAGCTGTTTTTCAAAGTGATTGATGAAGAGCGGTGCGATCTTTTCTGCAGGACTGGCATCTCTGTAGGAGGGATACTGAGCCCAGATGGTGTCGTATTTCTGCTTTTCTTTGAGTATCAATGAGTCAGACATGAGGACACGTTATTCGATCGCGAAAAAAGATTCAAGCTCTGGAAACAGGACGCCTGAGATCCTTTCAACGTGCTCTAAAGAGGTCTTAAAACTATCGAGCGAGCTCTCGCTTGAGATCTTTTTATTGGGTAGAAGATAGACAAATACCTCGATCACTTCATCCTTACGCGTGAAGATCGCCTTGGCAAAATGAGTCGGTACTGCAATGCCGGTTTCTCCGATCACCTGGTAGTGTACGTAGCGTTTTCCATCTTCTTGCGTCTCCGGTAGATAGAGCGGCAGCGTAATGATGTGCAGCTCTTTGTAGTGAGAGACAAGCTTTCTGAGGTGATTTTCTAGCCGATACCAGAGTCTTCGATTCAAGTCGGGATCTTGGGGAGAGATGTTGCTCAGGATAAAGGATTCCTCTGCGCAACTGTCCGGTAGATCTGCAAAGGGACAGAGATGCCCACGGTCAAAACCGGAGTTTCGGAAATCTTTGTCCTTTGCTCTAAATGGATCTGGAATCGATAGGTCTTGCTTGAAGTAGCAGTGCGAGCGCTTGATCTTCTTTTCCTGGAGAGAATCTGCATTGAGCTTCTCATAGACCCAGCTCGCATTGCGGGTGCGCCCATCAAAACCGATCACAAAGCCCTTT
>JAJFMM010000030.1 GCA_021772165.1 Chlamydiota bacterium
CGGTGACTTCTTCCGGGCGCTCGTCGATGAGAAGGACGATGAGTACTACTTCAGGATTGTTCGTCTCGATCGCGTTGGCAATGCTCTGCATGAGCACTGTTTTACCCGATTTCGGAGGAGCGACGATCAGGGCGCGCTGCCCTTTTCCAATCGGAGCTGCCAGGTCGAGAACGCGGGTAGAGAGTTTCTCTTTCGTTGTTTCCATCACCAGTCTTTCTTCTGGATAGAGTGGTGTGAGGTTTTCAAAGAGGAGGCGTTCGCGCGATTGCTCATACGTTTTGCCGTTGATTCGATCCACTTTGAGCATAGCAAAATACTTCTCCTTTTCCTTAGGAGAGCGGATCGTTCCGTAAACGGTATCTCCTTTTCGCAGATCAAAGCGGCGGATCTGGGCGGGAGAAACGTAGATGTCTTCTGCAGAAGGTAGGTAGTTGTAGTTCGGAGATCGGAGGAATCCGAATCCATCGGGCAGAACTTCCAGAACGCCTTCCCCATAGAGTACTTCGTTGGGTTTTTCTGAAATCGTTTTGACGACTTCGAAGACGACTTGTGATTTGGGTAGCGGCGCGGTGTGTTTGAGTCCAATGCTTCTCGCATAGTTCTGCAGCTCGTCAATATTCATGCGTTGCAGATCGGAGATTTTTGTCACCGTAGGAGAAGCCTGCTGAGAAGTTGTTTCCGCGCTCGGCTCGGTCTGCTGTTCGTGATTCATGGGAAGAAAACCTTTGCTATAGGGTTAGGGGTTTAGAGTTTTATAGAGTTGCTCGGCCTTGCGACATAGTTCGTCGTAAGAACCATCGTTTTTGATGGTGTATTGGGCTCGAGATGCTTTTTCATGGGGTTGCCATTGTCTTTTCATGCGGCGATCATATTCCTGGTCTGAATGGCCGGCTTTGCGAAAATGTTCGCGACTTTTTTCGTCGCTTGCAAGGACGGCAATAACAGCATCGTAGGAGTTCTCTTGTCCGATTTCATAGAGGAGCGGAATTTCCACAGCGAAGAGGCGTGCTTTGTCATTTTGACAAGCAGCTTGGTAGAGCTCTTCAATTCTGAGGAGTACTGCCGGGTGCAGTAACGTTTCGAGGGCATGTAGAATTTCCGGATCTTTGAAAACCTTATCAGCTATTAGTCGCCGGTTGAATTTCCCGTTTTCGAGAACATCTTCTCCAAGGAGGCGGATAATTTTCTGACCAAGATTGGTATTGGGTGAGAGCAGTTCATGGACGATTTTGTCCGCATCAATTGCAAAGGCTCCCAGGTCTTGAAAGACCTTGCAAACGGTACTTTTTCCGCTTGCTACCCCACCTGTGATTGCAACTTTTTTTAATTTTAGCATTCGCCCCAATTTTTGCCAACGCCGATTGCAACTTCGAGAGGAATATTTAGCTTGAGGACGGATTCCATTTTTTCTTTTACAAGAGGTTCTACAGTCGAAACTTCATGATCAGGGAGCTCAAAGACGAGTTCATCATGAATCTGAAGGATCAGTTCGCCTTGGAAGCGTTTCTCTTCAAAAAGTTTTTCTATGTCGATCATCGCTATTTTGATCAGATCAGCAGCGGTTCCTTGTAGAGGTGTATTGACCGCTAGGCGCTCTGCCATGGCTCGGATGGAGGGGTTCTTGTTAGTGATCTCCGGGATCGGGCGCTGTCTGCCGGTCAGCGTCCTGGACATGCCCGTTTTTCGGGCGGATTCCTTGCACGATTCGATGTAGTCGGAAACGCGCGGGTAGCGCTCAAAATAGGTTTTGATGAAGGAGGCGGCTTCCTGGAAGGAGAGGCCTGTCTGTTTCGAAAGGCCGTAGGCTCCTTGTCCGTAGAGGATGCCGAAGTTGACTGCCTTGGCCTGTGAGCGCATATCTGAGGTGACCTCAGCAGATGGGATGCCGAAGACCAGCGAGGCGGTGTGCCTGTGGATGTCCTCTTGATTGTTGAAGGCGCGGACTAGCTCGGGATCTTCGCTAAAATGGGCCAAGAGGCGCAGTTCGATCTGCGAGTAGTCGGCAGAGAGATAGCTCCAGCCTGCCATTTGCGGTTTGAAGCAGGCTCGAACGCTCTTGCCCTCAACGCCGCGGATCGGGATGTTCTGCAAGTTGGGATCTTGCGAAGAGAGCCGTCCTGTCGCTGTCGACGACTGGTTAAAGGTGGAGTGGATGCGTCCTGTTTTCTCATTGACGGCGCTGGGCAGCGCTTCGACGTAGGTGGAGCGCAGTTTTTCTAGCGTGCGGTAGTCAAGAATGTACTGTACGAAGGGATTCTCTATTGCGAGCTGCTCTAAAATGGCTGCGTTCGTCGAGGTTTCTGTTTTGGTTTTCCCGGGGAGGCGTAGCTCCATTTTTTCGTAGAGGATTTTGCTCAGCTGCATGGGCGAGTTGAGGTTAAACTCTTCGCCTGCGGCTTGAAAGATCTGGATTTTGAGGTGGGCGATCGCTTGGGTAAAGCGGCGACCGAGCTCTGCGAGTCTTTCCTGGTCGAGATAGATGCCTCTTCTTTCCATTTTTGCCAGCACGGGCAGAAGGGGTAGCTCTACATCGGAATAGAGTTTTTCGAGGTTGCGGTTCGATAGCTCTTGGGCGAAGAGTTCTTTGAGCCGTGCTGTATAGTCGGCATCTTCACAGCAGTACTCTTTGACGGTCTCTAGAGGAACGTCTCGCATGCTGATCTGCTTTTTTCCTTTTCCGATCAGATCTGAGAGGGGCGTCTTCACTTTTTTGAAGTGCTCGAGGGCCAGCTCATCGAGGTTGTGTCTGCGCTTTTGTGGTGCGAGGATCCAGGACGCTAAGAGCGTATCGAAAGAGATCGGTTTCATATCGATGTCGTAGTTTTTTAGAACGTGCCAATCATATTTGATGTTCTGTCCGTAGAAGCTCGCTTTCGTTCTTGAGAAAAACTCTCTCAGGACTTGTTGCACTCTCTCTTCGCCCAAGTTGCCGTTGCAAGGCAGATAAAACGCGGTTCCCAAAGTGACGCAAAAACCAACTCCGACGAGTTCGGCTTGCATGGGCCTCTCATGCGTTGTCTCTGTGTCGAGGCAGATCTCTTTTGCCTGTTCGAGTACGGCAAAGAGAATCTCTAGCTCTTCTTCGCTGTCGATGATGCGGTAATCGAGCTGTTCAGGTTCCGTGATCTGAGTTTTTTCCGGAGGCGTCGGATCTGTTGAGACGAGGTCTCTCAAAAGTGATTTGAAGTTCATCTCCTCATACAGCTCAGCGAGGCCCTTGAGATCGGGCGGCTGTAGGCGGTAGAACTCCTCTTCTTGGGGCACTTCGACATTCAGATCCAGCGTAGCGAGCGTGCGGCTCATGAGAGCGAGCTCTTTTTCTGTACGCAGGACTTCTTGCTTCTTTGCGCCTTTCACTTTTTCCGGATTCTCGAGCAGCGCGTCGAGCGTCCCAAATTCCTGAAGAAGGGAGGCGGCTGTTTTTGCGCCAAAGCCCGGGAGTCCTGGGATGTTGTCCGAGGTGTCGCCCATGATGGCTAGAAAGTCGAGCATCTGGTCGGGGCGGACGCCGTAGATCTCTTCTACTTCTTTGGCCTTGATCAGGCGATTGTCCTTGTGTGCGTGGAGGACCGCGACCTTTTCGTCTACAAGCTGCATCAGATCCTTGTCGCTCGAACAGAGAAAGACCTCGGCGCCTTTCTCTCGAGCCAATTGAGCAATGGTCGCCATCGTGTCGTCAGCTTCGACGCCATCGATCGAAATGGAGGGAATGCCGGCGAGTTCACAAAATTTGTAAGCCCACTCGAATTGGGGAAAGAGATCTTCCGGAGCGCCTTTGCGATGCATTTTGTAGTCGGCATAGACTGCGCGTCTAGACCGTTTGTTGTCGGGACCGTCGAAGACAGCGATGAAGTGCTCAGGCGAAAAATCGCGGATCAGCTTCTGGACGGAGCGGATAAAACCGTAGAGCGCGCTCGTCGACTGTCCTTGCCCATTCGTCATCGGTCCGATGGCGTAGTAGGAGCGAAACAGGAAGTTGACGGCGTCAATGACGTAGATTTTATCCATAACTTTAGGGCTGATAGAGATAAGCAAAACGGTCTCGGATTGCGTGTGTCTTGTCCGAGCCGATCTGGATCTGATGTTCCACTTTTCCTTTGGCTAAAGGTGAGTGGCCGCTCACGAGATCCGATAGAAAGTGACGTTCTGGTTTCAGCTGGACAAGTTGATAGGGTTTGTCTGCATCGATCTCTGCTTCTTTCATGAGAGCGATAAGAGCATTCGAATAGGAGCTTTCTGCTACATCGACATAACCATACTGCTCTGCCGTGATTCCTTCGAAGACTCTAGCTCCATATTCATTGATCAGTTTGCTTTTACTGAGATTGGGACGGCCTGTTGTAACCACTTCGACAAACTGCTTGTAGAAATAGCCAATCATCTCTTTGAGAGACTCATCTTCATTGGGCTTCCAAGAGCGGAAAGGATTCATCATATCTTTGTCGAGACCCTCGGTAAGCGTTCTCGCTTCAACGCCGAGTTTGCCAATCGTGTCATAGAAATTAAAGAAGGGGCCGATCACAACGCCAACAGAGCCGACAACCCCAACGGGGCTGCAGAAGATTTTGTCTGCGGCAGAGGCGATATACATTCCGCCAGATGCGCACATTCCGTCGATGTAGCCGTAGACGGGGACTTTGAATCTTTCTTTGTAGGCGAGAATAAGGCGGTAGATGTTGTCCGAATCGGTCACCGTACCGCCCGGTGTGTCGAAATGCAGCAAAATGGCTTTGACGCGGTCGCCGGTCAGGAGGCCTTTTCTTGAGTCGACAAGGATAGATTTGATGCTACCGGAGTCTAATTTTTCAGGATCGCCGATGACGCCATGGATGTTGATCTGTAAAATGGCCGGTGCGCTCATGGAGACTACGTCTTGTTTCCACTCTAGGTCGGGAAGAATTTCAAGCGTTGTTTTTTCCTGGCTCTGGTAGGGGGAGCTAAAGGAAGAGTAGGCGAAGGTGACGACTAGAAGCGCAGCAAAGATTCCGAGGAGAATGAAGAAGCTACGGCAAAAGCCGCGGAGAGCTGAAATAAAAATCGATTCGCGCTGAATTTCCATGAAAAGAGCCTGGAGTTTGTGTGTAAATGATGATAACCTAGACTATCTCTAAACTCTATTTCAAGGAAAAACGTTTCGCTATGGGCTTTTTGACAAACATCCTGGAAAAAACTTGGTTGATTCAATTAGGTGCTTACCTCCTTTTCGTTCTGAGTGTTAACTTTTTCTTGAGGCGTCTCTTCGAGCGTTTTAAGAGGCGTAAGCATCTCTCCGACGGGGACTGGCGCGTTCAGTTTGATCAGAGCGTGCTGGCGCCCCTTCGCGCGATTCTCTGGATCTCTTTCGGGACTTTTATCCTTGATCTGGTCTCGCTGCGCTTCAATCTGGGCGAGGTGCTTCCCGATCCGATCCGTTTACGCAATGCGGGCATTGTCTTCTGCATTACCTGGTTTCTCTTTCGCTGGAAGAGCCTGCTTGAACAGGCGATCAGCTCTCGACGGTTGCCTGGTAAAAAAGCGCTCGATCCAACCTCGATCGATATCATTAGCAAGGTCTATTCCATCGTTGTCGTATTCATCTCCTCATTGATTCTTCTGCAGATTTTTGGACTCAATATTGCTCCTCTGGTCACTTTCGGGGGGATTGGAGCCGCCGCACTCGGTTTCGCGAGTAAAGACGCGATTGCCAACTTTTATGGAGGGATGACGATCTATATGACTCGACCCTTTACCGTGAATGATTTGGTTCAGATGCCTCAGAAGGAGCTTTACGGGACGATTGAAAAAATTGGTTGGTACTTTACGACTCTGCGCGATCTCTCCAAGCAGCCCGTCTATGTTCCCAATTCTCTGTTTGCCACAGAACTTCTAGTCAATCTATCCAGGATGACGCATCGCCGTATTGATGAGAGGCTCTCTTTGCGCTATTCGGATGCAGAGAAGATAGAGTCTCTGATTCATCAGATCAGGCGCCTGCTTTCATCTCATCCTGAAATTGATCGGGGGCAGTCGACTCAGGTTTTCATCAACAGTTTTGCCGAATCGGCGATTATTCTAGAGATTAAAGCCTACACCTTGACTACTCGTTATGAGGAGTTCATGGAGCTCAAACAGAAGATCATGATCCGCATTTGCGAGATGATTGTCAGTGAGGGGCTCGGTATTGGCTATCCCGTCCGAGAAATGGTGCAGAGCGCTCCAAAACCTTTTTTAAGAGGTAGTGGCGTCGGAGCGGGGTGAAAAGGGATTGTAGATCTGCAGCAGCTCTGCGAAAGCAAGCACCCCCATCGCAAAGAACGCAGCAAAGATCGCCCAGGAGAACTCTACCTGCAGAGTGAGGCCCATCAGAACGATAAATTGCAGAGCTGTTGTGACCTTTCCCCAGCGAATCGCACGAAACACCAGATTGTCCCAGCGTCTAAAGGCCGTCATCAAGAGCGTATAGACCAGTACAAAGAAATCTCGAGAGAGCATGGCAGAGGTCTCTAGAGATCCTACGCGGCCCTCAAAATAGAGCACGCTCAGCGCAAAATAGACGAAAAATTTATCCATGGCCGGATCGAGAATCGCGCCAAAACGGCTTGCGGATTGCGATCTTCTCGCAAAATAACCGTCGACGCTATCTGTCACCATCGCCAAAAAAATTGCGAGAAGCCGGATATACGCATTCTCTTGCAAAAACAAAAAAGCAAGAGGAGCCCTGATAAAAGATAAGCTGTTAGAGAATGTAATGATCAAGGATCGATTGGTTTCCGAGTACTTTTGCGTTTCTTATACCAGAAAACAGCAATTCCCGTCACAACAAAGCCGACGAAGAGAACCAGATTGAAGGTTTTAAGCAGATTCAGCAGCTCATCGTAATGGCGGCTAAGAGTGTAGGTTAGCGAGAAGAGCGCCAAGTTTGAGCATAGACACGCGATCCCATCGCTCAAAATAAATTTCCCAAAATGCATTTTTCCCATACCGGCTGTCAGGAAAAGACAGTTACGCACGCCAAAAGGGATAAAACGGCCGATTAGAAGCGTCCAGAAGCCATATTTTTGATAGTATTGATGCACCTGTTCGAGCCGCTCCTGCTTCACGGTTTTGGCAAACCAGCGCATCTTCCAGAGATTCGGCCCAACGAGCCGGCCGATCCAGTAGCAGATCCAGTCAGAGAGGTAGCAGCCCAAAAAGACGGCGGTAAAGAGAAGGGGCGTATTCTCCGGCACCACCGTAGCTGCCAACGTCGCGCTCAGAATGATCATCAGATCTTCGCTGATCGGAATATTGAACCCTGCGAGCATTAACGCGCCGAAAATGATCCAGTGCGCTAAGTGGGCATGGGTAAAGAGAATTTCTGTTAAGGACTCCATCTATCTCTTCAGGGTCTCTAAATTTCGATATAGAATAGCAGCTGGATTTTTAAAAGAGGAATTAATTAGTAGCAAAAGAGGCATCTTTAGTTTCATTTTCTTGAGTGGTGGCCAAGTTGTCAAATCGCTTGCCGAGGGCAGCGACTGAGAAAATCCAGATAATAGAGGTCACTAAAAAGATCATGCCGATATAAGGCCCGCTCACGGCTAGAGAGCCGAAGAGGAGGAGGAAGCTCTGATGAATCACAGATCCGCCCGACTTGCCTAAGCGAGAGCCAACGCCATCGATAGCGGCTTTGCCTTTGAGCTTCGACTCTCTATCCAGAGGGATGAAGGCGAGTTCTTTGGTTGCGTCGAAGAGCGTGTATTTAGAAGCGCGTGCCATACAATTTTGAACTGAGCCAAAGGTTACTGAGAGAAACAGGGGCGAGAGGCCGAGAAAGATTCCGGTGCTCCAAAGGGGTAGGCTGGAGAAGTAGACAAAGGCGAAGAAGAGGCCACCTGTGGTCAATGTAATGAGAGGCGGGATGAGCGCTGTCTTTGTCCAGGAAAGGCGGCGGAGAATATTTCCCATAAAGAGAGACGTGATGAGGGCAACGACACCCGTCGCTGTCATCACTTCGCCCATGTAAGCATTGTAGCCGGCCGGATCGGGGTGGAGCTCTTTGATCTGGTTCTTCCAGACGATCTCAATCAGGTTAATTCCTAAGTTGTAGGCAATAACGATGAGGGCAATTAAAAGCAGATATTTTGATTTGGCCAGCGTCGCAAAGTTTTTACGCATCGACATCTTTGGCCTTGGACCTTCGGGTCGGACAGCACCCCTCTCTTCAGGCGTCAGAACGTTCTTATTGAGCCAGCGGAAAATCGCCATGGCAGCAAGGCCGCAGCCAATGACTACGCAGTTGAGGAACAGGACGGACTGTTCCCAGGCCTCTGTCCCATAAGGAATCGAAGAAAAAAAGAAACTACCGGAGAAAAAGACAGCCGCTTGGCCTGAGAGGATCGCAGAGAAATTGGCGCCAATGGCGAAAATGCCATAAAAACGTTTTGCTTCGCCTACTTTTGTGACCTCATTGGCAAAACCCCAGAAAAGAACCGTGAGAATCGCCGTGCTCCAGAGCTCCGACATGACGTAAAACGCCGTGAAGGTCCAGTTGCGGTAGAGTGAAATGAGTCCTTTAAACCCGGTGGGAAGCAGCAGTTCTAGCTGGTCGGCCGATGCGTTCGGATGGAGCACATCTCGGGCCGGATAGAGAAAGAAGGTAAAGATGAAGAAGAACGTGAGAAAGATCCCCATCATGATGTAGAAGACGCTCTCGCGGCTGAAGCGGTTTGTTAAGCGCGTAAAGAGATAGGTAAACGCGATCGCCATAGGCAAGATCGCCCATACTTTAATGAAAGGAATCGCCTCCGCTCCCGATCCATGTGCAGTGACAATCAGAGAATCTTTAAACGAGCGCAGTAGATTGTAGTCAAAAGCAATGAAGAAAAAGATCAGCAGCATGGGTACGAACTTGCGTGCCTCTGTGCGACCGACGGGCCAGAAAAAAGTGCGTAACTTTCCGAATGCGAAAGGAGAGTCCATATTATTGTCCAAAAAGAAAATAAGGATTATCAGAGATCAAGCTTAATACCTTTTGAAAAGCAGTTGAATTATAGTTCATTTTGTTTAATAAGCAAACAAAGAAGCGTGGAAATTTTTATTTGTCGCTCAAAGCGTCAATGCCTGGTAGATGACCCCATTCAAGAAATTCTAGAGAGGCTCCCCCTCCTGTCGAGAGGTGAGCGAACTGAGCTCCAAACCCAAGTCGTTGAACGGCAGCTACAGAATCGCCCCCACCCACGATGACAGTGGCGCCTTTTAGCTGAGCCAAAAATGCAGCGAGCTCCCCAGTGGCTCGATCGAAGGGAGGTTTTTCAAAAACTCCTACCGGGCCATTCCAAAAAACAGTTACAGCTTCTGCTAAAGATTCTTTCCATGCTGCAGTCGTTTTGGGCCCCAAATCCATGCCTGACCAGCCAGCATCAATATTTCTCAAAAAAACTTTAGGCTCTTCCCCCTCTTTAGCGGCAACCGTATCGATGGGTAGATAAAGCGGGACCCCTCTTTTTTCAGCTTCTGCCAAGATCTCTCTGGCCAGCTGAACATCAGCCTCATCGCAAAGCGAGCTGCCAATAGAGATCGATTGTGCCTTGAGGAAGGGAAAGGCCATTGCGCCACCGACGTAGAGTGCATCGATCTTCGTCAATAATTGTTTAAGTACGCCCACTTTCGAAGAAATTTTTGCACCTGCCAGGATGGCGTGAAAAGGTCGCTTTGGATTGTGGAGAAGCGGCATGAGGTGAAATAGCTCCTTCTCGATCAAAAACCCTATGGCGGCTTTACCGGGGAAATGAGCGGCGATCTGGGCCGTTGAGGCGTGGGCTCTATGGGCCGTACCAAAGGCTTCATTGACATAGAGATCGCCGAGCCGAGCCAATTGCTCAACAAACTCAGGATTTTTTTGAGGATCTTCTTCACCGGGATGGAAGCGCAGATTTTCGAGCATCACGACCGAGCCTTTTGGCGCCTGGGCCAGGAGAGCTTCCACAGAGGGTCCCACGCAATCCTGAGCCATAATAACGGGCTTTTCAAGCAGTCCCGAGAGGCGTTTTGCAGAAGAGTCCAAGGATTCTCTTTTGTTGACGGAACCCTTGGGGCGTCCAAGATGACTCATGAGGATCAGAAGAGACGCCCCCTGGTCTAAAATATAGCGGATAGAGGGAAGCGCTGCTCGGATACGCGAATCGTCGGAGATCGAGCCATCCTCATATAGAGGGACATTGAAATCGACGCGCATCAAAACGCGACGGTTCAGTAGAGAGAGGTCTTTTAAGGTGAGCTTTGTCATTTCCTGAGGAACTCAGTTAA